>CAYORB010000001.1:0-29804 GCA_964406295.1 uncultured Candidatus Peribacteria bacterium
AAATCATGAAAATCACAGTTAAAAAATCAGAGAGTGTAGATCAAAAAATCCCCGGAGATTTGCATAAAGAGTTCGTAAAATTAGGCCGTGAAAGAAACAAAATAACTTACAAATTACTTTCATTACTGCGAGAAATAGATGAATTGAAAATCTATGAGAAAAAAGGTTATGCGAACATTTATGAATACGCAGCAAGGATTGCAGGTTTGAGTCCTGGTGTTGTTACTAAGACATTGAAGGTTGAAGAGAAAGTGAAAGATTTGCCTTATTTGAAGGAGAAAATAAAGACATGTGGGATTAATAAAGTTGGGATAGTGGCTGGTTTGGCGACAAAGGAAAATGAGAAGGATTTGGCTGAAAAGGTGACATATATGAGCAAACCCGCACTACAGGAATACAGTAAGGAAATGAGAGGTCATACAACCGTTGTTTGGAAAGTGGATTTGGATAAGAAAATGATGTCTATGTTGTTGACCTTGAAGAAGAAACTTGATGGAAATTTGAGTAATAAGGAATGTTTGAGGAGAATTTTGGAGGAGGCGATTGAGAATTGTGGAGGAAAGCGAGGGGTGAAGAAAACGGTAAAATCTAGTGTGCGAAATTGTGGTGAAAATGTGGAAAAAGATGTTGTAATCCCCGGGGAAAAAACATTTGTTAAAGCCTTAAAGTTACAAGGGGTAAGCCAAATTCCCGGGGATCGCAAGCCTGAACCAAAGAAATTCACTCGCTATATCTCCGCAAAACGAAGACAAAATCTTAGTGAATACTGTGAACATCCCGGGTGTCATAGGCCTGCTGATGTTATTCATCATCCTGATCGTTTCTCAGAATGTCATAACCACAACAACTTAAAATCACTTTGCAAGCAACATCATGAATTCGCTCACAATGGCATTTCTGAACCAATGCATCGATCTGACTTTCAATATAGGAAGCATAAACAGAGGCTTTTGAAGTAGCAGGTTTCAAGGCAGTGGAATGCTGTGGTCCCTGTGGAAAAGGTAAGCATGATTTTTTGATAAACTTATCGCCAATTCATCCTAAATTCTGTAGAATGTATATATGGCAGGAAATACTTTTGGGAAAACATTTAGGATTACGACTTTTGGAGAATCGCATGGTGCTGCAGTTGGTGTGGTTATAGATGGTTGTCCTGCTGGGTTGGAATTGTCTGAAGCTGATGTTCAACCTGATCTGGATAAACGTAGGCCTGGTCAGAGTGAAATTGTTACTCCACGAGATGAGTCTGATGAGATTAAAATTATGTCTGGTGTTTTTGAAGGTAAAACTTTGGGGACTCCGATAATGTTGATGGTGACTAATAAGGATCATAAATCTGATGATTATGAGAATATTAAAAAACAATATAGACCTTCACATGCGGATTATACTTATGATGTGAAATATGGTAGACGTGATTATCGTGGTGGTGGTCGTTCTTCTGCACGCACTACTCTCGCGATTGTGGCTGCTGGAGCGGTGGCGAAAAAGTATCTATCGACAACCCTCAATGGATTTGAAGTTTTGAGTTATGTGGAACAAGTGGGGGATATAGTGGCTGATTGTCAGGATGTGAAATCTGAAGATGTTGAAGCTAATATTGTGCGTTGTCCGGATGCTAAGGCTGCGGAAAAAATGATAGAGCTTATTAAAAAATTAAAGGCTGAAGGAGATACTGTTGGTGGGGTTATAAAAGGTATGATCCGTGGAGTACCAGCTGGTTTAGGAGAGCCTGTATTTGATAAAATATCTGCTGATTTTGCGAAAGGAATGATGGGGATTAATGCAGTAAAAGGTTTTGAAATTGGTTCAGGTTTTGCTGGTGTTTCTATGCGTGGAAGTGAACATAATGATGCTTTTTATATGGATGGTAATAATGTGAAGACACGTACAAATAATTCAGGCGGTGTGCAAGGTGGAATTTCTAATGGTGAAGAAATTTATTTTCGGGTTGCGTTTAAACCCGTTGCTACGATTATGATGGAACAAGATAGTATTGATGTTGAACATCATGATGTTAAGATACAAGCGATTGGGCGGCATGATCCTTGTGTATTGCCAAGAGCAGTTGCGATTGTGGATGCAATCTCAGCTATAGTAGTTATGGATCATTATCTGTGAGGATTACCCCTTACCACTCTGTGTGAAAGCTTCCTTTTTTGTCTATGCGTTCATAGGTGTGAGCGCCG
Organism: uncultured Candidatus Peribacteria bacterium; assembly: GCA_964406295.1. Lineage (GTDB taxonomy): Bacteria > Patescibacteriota > Gracilibacteria > UBA1369 > LOWO2-01-FULL-3 > CAYORB01. Next base: position 2,190 of record CAYORB010000001.1, read on the forward strand.
AAATAATCACGTAGTCCTTGGATGAGATTGGCTGAAGAATCAGCATTAGTCATCGCTTCGAAGTAGCTTTGTGCTGTGGCTAGTGATGGAATGGCGATTCCATTCTCTGCTGAAAAGGAAACTACTTTACGTAATTTGGGCATGTCTTTTTGGAGTTGGGTAGCCAAAGATTTGATTTCGAATAAATGTTTGGATTTGCTATTTTTTTTGTAAGCTTTATGTAGTGTATTTAGGATTTCTGCACGAATTATGCAGCCTCCTTCCCAAATTCTTGAAACTTCTGAAAGATCAATTTCCCATCCTTGTTCAACTGCTGCTTTTTGTATTAGATCATAGCCTTGTGCATAAGAGCTAAGCATGGCTGCGTATAATGCATCACGTAAAATATTTATAAATTTATTTAAAGGTATGGATTTTTTCTTTGTTGTTTTTTTGTAGATTTTGCTTAGTTTTTTTCTTGTATCTTTGTCGCCTGAAGTTATACGTGCAAAAACTGCTTCTGTTATGGTGGATAATCCGGTTGCGCGTTCAAGTGAGTCGATTGCGGTCCAGCGGCCTGTTCCTTTTTGACCTGCTTTGTCTAAGATGTAATCTACTAGATAGCCTTTTTTAAATTCATCTTCTTTTGCTAAAACGTCTATTGCGATTTCGAATAAATATGATTTTAATTTTCCACGATTATAGCCTGCGAAAATTTTTGAAATCTCTGGAGCTGATAGTTTGTAAACAGAACGAAGTATTTCATAAGCTTCGGCCATTAATTGCATTACTCCATATTCGATTCCGTTGTGCACGGTTTTCACATAATGACCTGCACCGTTATTTCCTATATATGCGATACATGATCCATCTTGAAAATCCCTGGCGGATATTTTAGTAAATATTTTTTCTACTTTTTTGTATGAAGCTTTTGTTCCCCCTGGCATCATACTTGGCCCTTTCAATGCACCTTCTTCGCCACCTGAAACACCACAGCCTAAAAATAAAAATCCCTTTTCTTTTAGTTCTGCACTGCGGCGAATAGTGTCGTGGTAGTTTGAGTTCCCGCAATCGATTATTAAATCTCCTTTGTCTAAAAGTGGAATGAGTTGATCAATTACACCGTCTACTGGAGCGCCGGCTTTTACCATTATTATTATTTTTCTTGGTGTTGATAATTTTTTAACGAATTCTTTCAAAGTTTTTGATCCACTTAGATTTTCGTTTCCGAATTCTTCGATAAATTTTTCAGTTTTTTCTGTTGTACGATTGTATACACAAATCTGAAATCCCTTGTTTGCTATATTACGAGCTAAATTTGCGCCCATTGTTGCTAATCCAATAAGACCAATTTGAGAATTATTCATCTAATTTATATTTGTTATTATTGTGACAGTCGTCTCCATCTTTTAGAAATTTTTCATGTGTTTTTTCTAAAATTTCCATTACTTCTACATTATTTTTTGCTACGTAAATATGATCAACATCTCCTGGGCTTATTAAACCATCTGCTAAAGGATAATCGGTTACCCATTTTAATAATTCTTCCCACATTTCTCCTAAAAGTATTATCGGCATAGGACAAATATGTTTTACTTGTATAAGCTGCCATGTGTAGAAAAGCTCAAGGCAAGTTCCTATGCCTCCCGGTGTAATTACCACTGCGCTAGATAAAGCCATAAATGTATCAAGACGTCCTGAGAATTTGTCGAAGCTTTTTTGGATTTCTAAATGTTTGTTTGGTTCATTTTCCCAAGGAAGGTGAATTGGAAGTCCTATGTTATCTGATTTATGACTTTTATCACCATGAGCGTGTCCAGCATTTGCTGCCTCCATTAATCCTGGTCCACCACCTGTTACTACATCGTATCCTTTTGCTCCAACTCTGGATGCCAAATCGAAAACTTCTTTATAAAGTTTATCATTGGGTTTTATTCTGGCAGATCCGAAAATACTAACTCGAAAATCTTCTTTCTTTAGTTCTTTTTTCATATCTTGATTTTCTGTTTTGTTTGACATAGTGAGGGGTGGTTATTTTTATTTGCAGGCTGCTATTATTGATTCAGCGTCTATTCCTGCTGATTTGTATAGTTCAGGAGCTTTTCCTGAAAGTTGATAATGTTCTACGTTTAAAGTTTTATATAAACTTGTTTGTACATTGTTTTTAGCTAAGTATTTTGCTAACTGACTTCCAAGTCCTGATAGTGCATTGTGGTCTTCTACTGTCACGACTTTCCCAGTTTTTTTGATAGATTCCAATAGTGTTTTATCAAGATCTTTGATTGAACTCACAGCTATGATTTCCATATCGATTCCACTTTCTTCTCTTGCTTTCAATGCTTCGTATACGCATGGTCCTGTTGCGACTACTGTTATAGCACTGCCATTTCGTATCAAATCAGATTTTCCGTATTCATATTTGTAATTCTTGTCGTAAAAAAGACTGCCATCTTCTTTTGTAATAATCGGGAATTTATGTCTACCCATTCTTACATAAAAATTTCCGTAATGTGATGCTACGTACCTTATAATTGCATCAGTTTGGTTTGGACAAGCTGGTTCTATTGTCATTGTGTTAAACATTCCCAGAAATGATCCTGTGTCATCGATTGCTTGATGAGTTGGACCGTCTTCGCCTACTGATAATCCGCAATGTGTTGCCACCATTTTTACATTACAATGGTTGATGTCGTTTACTCTAGCTTGGTCTTTTGGTCTGCTTGAAAGGAAGGCCCCAAAGGTTGATGCGAATGGTACTAATCCACATAAACTCAATCCACCAGCTGCTGAAACCATGTGTTGTTCTGCAATCCCACATTCTATGTATTGTTCTGGATGGTCAGCTGCTATGAATTTTGTCATTACTGATCCTTTTAAGTCAGCTGTTAATGCCACTATGTTTTCATTATGTTTTGCCAAATCAACTAAGGCTTTTCCATATGCAGAACGACAGTCAATTACTTCATCGGCTGCATAACGTATAGGAGTTCCTTGGTTTACATCTACAGGGCTTAAAAGTTCTGGAAATTCTGCGTGTTCTGGTTTCCATGTGATTGTTGCTCTGAAATTTTCTAATAATGTATTTTCTTCTTCACTTAATGCTAGTTCTTTAAGTGGTGCTTCTATTTGTTCAGGTTTTGGTGCTTTTCCATGCCAGGCTGGATCATGATTTTCACCAGTTTCTTGCATAAAATCTACACCTTGTCCCATGATTGAATGTCCTATTATAGCTACAGGTTTGTCTGAGTCCTGCGCTTTGCTCAGAGCATCCCAAATTTCCTGATAATTGTGTGCGTCTATTTCTATTACGTTCCAATGTCCCGCTTCGAAAGTTTTTACAATATCTATGTCTAGAGTGTCTTTTAATGAAGCTGTTAATTGTACTTTGTTATAGTCTACGAAAAGCACTAAATTGTTTAATTTGTGATGTTTTGCGAAATGTATCATTTCATGAACTTGTCCTTCTTGTGTCTCTCCGTCTCCCATAAGACCATATGCCTTGCGTCCTGAGTGTTGTAATTTTTCTGCCATCGCAAAAGCTGATGCAATTGAAACTCCTATTCCTAATGGTCCTGTTCCATACCAAATTCCGTCTACGTGTCTTGTTATATGACCTTCATATACGGATCCGAATTTTCTAAAATCTCTTACAACTTCTTCTTTTGGTATATATCCCATTTCGGCTAGTGTTCCGTACACGGCTGGTGATACATGTCCGTGTGAAACTACGACTTTTTCACCAGTTTGACCTAAAATGAATGCGTATAAAGTTGATAAATAATCTATTGTTGAAAGTGATCCTCCAGGGTGGCCGCTTTGTGCGTTTGTCACCATTTGTAAAATTGAACTTCTAGCTGATTTTGTGAAAGCTGTTAGTGTTTTTATTTGTTCTTCTGAGAGCTGGTCTCCAAATTTTGGTAGATTCATGATTGTAATAGTAATTCTTTAGTGAGATTTTTGGAAAGTTCTACTCCCGGCTGATTAAAAGCGTCTATATTGTAGAATTCTCCGAGAAATGCGATAGAGGCTTCAAATAGCATAAATACCTCTCCTAAGGTCTCTTCGCTAACAGAGTCTACTGTAATTGTAATATTAGGTCTATCATTTTTTGTAAGAGCTTGTTCGCTTCCTTTTTTTTCTGTGTGCATGAGTTTTCTAAAACTAACATTTTGTAAAAAATCAACAGTAGGGGACTGAGGTTTCAGGTTTGGTATTTCCATGTCTGTGCCAAAATCTTTCACGTCTATGAAAATGAAAAATTTATCGTTTGGTCCTTCATTATATAGTTGAGCTTGAGAATGTTGGTCTGTTACACCTAGAGCGTTGATTGGTGTAAGACCTGTAAATACTTCTTTTCCATCGTTATCGTGACGTTTCCCTATGCTCTCTGCAAGTAATTGTCTGTACCAATCAGATAAACGTATTAGTTTTTGTGAATATGGCATCAAAACGTTTAAGGTTTTTCCCTTTTTTTCGAGAAGATATTGCATTGTGGCTAGTCGGAATGGAGCGTTGTTTTCTATATTTTTGTCTAGAAATTTTTGACGCATAGTTTTTGCACCTGTGATGAGTTGATCTATTTCTAATCCCATTAAAGCTGCAGGAAGCAATCCAACTGGTGTTAAAACAGAAAATCTACCACCAACATTTTCTGGAATTTCAAAACTGGGTATATTTTCTTCATTAGCTATTTCTCTTAATAATCCTTTTTTGGGATCAGTAATAAATACAAAATGTTCTTTTGGATCTAGTCCTGCTTCGTTGCATTTTTCTCTAATATAAAAATATTCAGATAAAGTTTCAGGCGTTCCTCCAGATTTGGTGATTATGATAAAAAGTGTTTTGTTGTAGTCAATTATATCCTCCATTTCTTTGATCATAATAGGATCAATATTGTCTATGACATGTAATTTTTTTGATTTGAATAAATGTGTAAGACTTTGTTGAAGACATATAGTTCCCAAAGACGATCCACCTATGCCAAAAACTATGATGTGCTCGTATTTATCTTTTGCAGCCTTTGCGAATGATTTAACTTTTTCTATTGTTTCCTCATCATCGAGAATGTCATAAAAACCTTGTTTGTGGGCATGTATTTTTTCTAAATATGAACTGATTTTATTTCCTGTCTCATTTATTTCTTCTGTAGTAAGTCCGTGGTTTTGATCTATTGTTTGTAAGGAATTTGTGTTGAGTGTAAGCATTTAAGGAAGGTTATGATGGTTATGATTATTGTTTTCCTTTTACTGTTTCCCAGTCTGCTAAGAATTTTTTAATGCCCTTATCAGTAAGAGGATGATTAACAAGTTTATCAAATATAGATGGTGGCATTGTACAAATATCTGCTCCTATCATTGCAGCGTCAGTTACGTGTTTTGGACTGCGAATGCTTGCTACTAAAACTTTTGTGTCGAATCCATAGTTTTGATATGTACTTACGATATCTGCTATTAATTGCATTCCATCACTGCAAATGTCATCAAGTCTACCTACAAAAGGACTAAGTAATGTTGCTCCTGCTTTTGCGGCCATAATAGCTTGTCCAAGCGAGAAAACTAAGGTCACGTTTGTTTTGATTCCTTTTTCTGTTAATGCTTTTACTGTCTTGAGTCCTTCTGATGTCATTGGAACTTTTATGTAAATGTTTTTATGCCATTCAGCATATTTCAAAGCTTCTTTCATCATACCTGCGTGATCTTCACTTATTACTTCTGCACTTAATGGACCGTCTATGACTTCAGAAATTTCCATTATTCTATCTTTTAGGGAAACTCCTTCTTTGGCAACCAGTGATGGATTTGTTGTCACACCATCAACGATTCCCCAAGAAGCGTATTTTTTTATTTCTTCAAGATTAGCCGTGTCTAAAAAGAATTGCATATTATAAATTGTTAAGTTTTTTTATCATAAATAATATAGATCATTCTTGAGTTTTTAAGCAATTGTTTCTATAGTATATTGTGCACCTTAACCTCACAACTATGTCTAAAGTGGATAAAAAAGCCTTAAATTGGCTGGAAAAGTATGTTCGTTATACTGATTATATCTCTGCTGCGCAGCTTTATTTGAAAGATAATTTTTTACTTGAAGAACCACTGAGGCCTGAACATTTTAAGGCAAGAATTCTTGGACATTGGGGAACTGTGCCAGGTTTGAATTTTATTTATGCGAATATGAATTACCTTGTGAAGAAGCATAAGTGTAATATGCTTTTTGTTACTGGTCCGGGACATGGTGCACCTGCTGTTTTGGCGAATCTTTTTGCTGAAGGCTCTTTGAATGAATTTTATCCTGAAAAATTTAAGGTTGATGGAAAGGGAATGGGGGAGGTAATTAAAGATTTTTCTTGGCCACATACGAAATTTCCTAGTCATGTAACTCCAAGTGTTCCCGGGTCTATTTTGGAAGGTGGTGAGTTGGGATATAGTTTAAGCACAGCCTTTGGTGCAGTTTTGGATAATCCAGATTTGATTACTGTTGCTGTTGTAGGAGATGGTGAAGCTGAAACTGGTCCAATTGCGGCAGCTTGGCATTCAAATAAATTTTTGAATCCTAAAACTTCTGGTGCTGTACTGCCAATAGTTCATATGAATGGTTATAAGATTTCTAACCCGACTCTTTATGGAACAATGAGCGATGCTGAATTGACCTCTTTGTTCAAAGGATATGGTTATGAACCTTTGATTGTGAAAGGACCGAAAGTTGAAGAAAAAATGATGATTGCTTGTGAAAAAGCTTATCAATTGATTAGGGATGTTCAGAAGAAAGCTCGTAAATCTAAGAAACCTATTTTGAAACCAAAATGGCCAGTAATCCTCTTGCGTACGCCAAAAGGTTGGAAAGGGGTACATAAATATCATAATCAATTAGTTGAAGGTTCTTTTCATTCACATGGTATTCCTGTTGGACATCCAAGCAAAGATCCTGATGCTTTGAAAACAGTTGAAAAATGGTTGCATAGTTATAGAGTGGATGAGCTGATTGATAAAAAAGGCAGACCAAGCAAGGAGATTAAACAATATCTGCCAAAAGGGAAGTTGAGGCTTGGTATGAGTCCATATGCTGTTGGTGGGGATTTATATAAGAAATTGAAGTTACCAAAGTTATCCAAATATGCGATTAAGTTGAAAAATCGTGGAGATATTTGTGCGTCTAGTATGAAAATCGGAGCCTTGATGCTTAGGGATGTTATCAAAAAGAATCCAAATAATTATAGACTGCTTTGTCCAGATGAGCTGGAGTCAAATAAATTGTCTGCGGTTTTTGATGTTACAAAACGTGCTTATATGTGGCCAATTAAGAAGACTGATGAAAATCTTGCTCCTGATGGGCGAGTGATGGAGATGTTGAGTGAGCATACTTTGCAGGGGTGGTATCAAGGATATCTTTTGACTGGTAGGCATGGAATGCTTGTGAGTTATGAAGCGTTTTTGATTATAATTTCTTCAATGGTGGATCAATATGCGAAGTTTTTGAAACAGAGTTTTAGAATTCCTTGGAGAAAACCTGTGTCTAGTGCTGTTTATGTGCTTTCTAGTTTGGGTTGGAGACAGGATCATAATGGTTTTTCTCATCAAAATCCTAGTTTTGTATCTAATGTTCTTCAAAAACATGGAAAATTTTGTCAGATTTATTATCCTTCAGATGCTAACTCACTTTTGGTTGCTTTTGAGGAAGTTATGAAATCTAAAGATAAAATTTGTGTGATTGTTGCTGGAAAAAGAGATTTACCACAATGGCAAACTTTGGAAGAGGCTAAAAAACAAGCTGAGGTTGGTATTGGGATTTGGGAATGGGTTGGTGGAAAACAGGCTACTAAAAGCCCTGATGTTGTGTTAGCTTCTGCTGGTGATTATCTTACACAAGAGGCTTTATTAGCAGTTAAAATGTGCAAGGAAATTGTGCCGGAATTAAAAATTCGTTATGTGAATGTATCTGAACTTACCGCTATGGGATTGGGAGACTATTGTTCACATGAGCAAAATTGTTTGACTAAGGCTGGAGTGAATCGTTATTTCACAAAAGATAGACCGGTTATTTTTTCTTATCATGGTTATGTGAACGATGTGGAACAAATACTATGGCCTCATGCTGACTCTGATCGTTTCACTATTCATGGGTATAAAGAGGAAGGATCAACTACTACACCGTTTGATATCAAGATTTCTAATGGTGTGAGCTGTTATCATTTGGCGATGAATCTTATTGAGAAAGGTGCTTTGCGTAATAAAAAGGTGGCCAAGAAAAAAGATGTTTTAATGAAAGCAATTTCTGCAAAAATAGCTGCACATCAAAAATATATTTGTGAAAATGGTGATGATCCACAAGAAGTGAAGGATTTAAGATGGTAATTATTTTTATTTTCTTGTTTCAAATATAGCATCTATTTCCTCTTGGGAAAGTTCTACTTTTTGTGTTTTTCTTCTTCTTTCTTTTTGAATTTGATGAACTTTTTTTGTTATTTGATTTATTACATATTTTATTAGTTTTGGTTTATCTTCCATTTGATCTGGGAGTGATGTTAGTATTTCAAGTATATTTATATCTGGTTCTATGTGTTTTGCTATACTATTCCCTGTTTCGCCAAGTGGTTTTAGATTATTGATTAGTTCTCTAATTTTATTTTGTGCAGTAGTTATTCCTGTGAAGCATTGGATATCGTATTCACTTCCATCTAGCAATTCTATACTTCCAACAATAATTGTAAGTTGTCCGTTTATGTCGTGTAGAATTTGACCTATTTCTTTTTCTGTTGGTTGTTTTGGTGATGAAGGTGTTTCTATTGGTTTTGTTAGTTGTGGTGATGTTGACATTGTGTATGTTTATTTTTTTAAGAAAGAACGCTAGCACTATTTAATTAGCATTACAAGCTGTTTTTGGCTTAAGCTAGCTCTTTAAATAAGGCCATTTTCTCGAAGTAGGTGGTGGTTTATTGTATTACTGTGACTGGTATGAAATCGCTTTCGTTTAATTTTGCGATATTTTTATCACCGCATAGGTAAAAGTAGTGTGTGTGTTTATTTAGGTCACATTTTATAGATATATTGCAGCGATGGTTGCGTGAACATTTACGAATAGGTTTTTCTAATGAATATGCACAAAATACTAAATCACCACCTTTGTATGGTTTTTTCCCATCTTTATGGTATTTGAGTAATTTTTCCGAGGGGGGAATTTCTTTTTTATCCATGGTCTTATTTTAGCGCTTTTTCTTGTGTTTTGCTAGATTTAACCAAAATTTTTCTATTTTATTTCTGGCCCAAGGAGTTTTTCTTAAAAATTTAAGGCTAGAATTTATGCTGGGATCGAATAAAAAATATCTATGTAGAGGATCGGTTTGTTGTGGGGTGTTCATGGATTTTGAATTGACTGTGTTGGTATGAAAACGACCCAGATCTATAACTTGTGTATGGACCTGGGTCGAAAGTGGAAAATGATTTGTTCTAATACTATTCCTCTTTCTTTTCTTCTTTTTTGTTCTCTTCAACAACCTCAGCTTCTACTACGTCCTCTTCTTTTTTATCTTTGTCGTATACTTTTACTTCGTCATCTTCTTCAGCGCTTGCTCCCTCTGCACCGGATCCTTCAGCACCAGCTGCTGTGTCAGGTGTAGGATTTGCGGCTTGATATAATTCGCTACCGATTTTTTGGATTTCAGTATTTAGTTCTTCGTAGCTGCTGTTGATTTCTTCGTTTGAAGCTTCTGCGTTTTCTAGGATTTTCTTCAGGGCGTCTATTTTTTCTTGTACAGGTGCTTTCGTTGCATCGCTTACTTTGTCGCCAGCGTCTTTCAGTGCTTTTTCAGATTGGAATACTAATGATTCTGCTTTATTGCGAGTTTCTACTCCTTCTTTTTTGATTGCATCTGAAGCTGAATGTTCTTCTGCTTCTTTACGCATCTTTTCGATTTCTTCATCACTCATATTTGAACTTCCACTGATTGTAATGTGTTGTTCTTTTCCAGTTCCTTTGTCTACGGCTTTTACATTTAATATACCGTTTGAATCTATATCGAAGGTTACTTCAATTTGAGGTACTCCTCTTGGTGCCGGTGCTATTCCATCAAGATTGAATTTTCCAAGTGATTTGTTGTCAGCTGCCATTGGACGATCTCCTTGTACAACATGTACTTCTACTGCTGGTTGATTATCAGCTGCAGTAGAGAATACTTGTGATTTTGATGTTGGAATTGCTGAATTGCTTTCAATTAATGTAGTTGCTACTCCTCCTAGCGTTTCTATTCCTACTGCAAAAGGGGTTACGTCTACCAATAGGATGTCTTTTACAGCACTGTCGCCACCTAAAATTCCTCCTTGTATAGCTGCTCCCATTGCTACGACTTCATCAGGATTTAAACCTTGATGTGGATCTTTTCCGAAAATTTCTTTTACTTTTTGTTGAACTAGAGGAATACGAGTTGATCCTCCAACCAAAATTATTTCATCTATGTCACTTTCAAAGATTTTTGAATCTTTCATAGCTTTACGACATGGTTCTATAGTTTTTTCAACTAAGTCAGCGATTAAATCTTCGAATTTTGAACGGGATAATTTTGTTTCAAAATTTCTTGGACCATCTGAATCTACAGTTAGATATGGTAGGGATATAGTTGTCTCATGAAGAGATGATAACTCGATTTTTGCCTTTTCTGCAGCTTCTTTGATACGTTGGATAGCCATCTTGTCGTTTGATACGTCGATTGCTGATTCCTTTTTAAATTCATCAATGATCCATTGCATCACTTTTTGATCTAGATCATCACCACCCAATTGAGTGTCACCATTTGTAGCTTTTACTTGGAATACTCCTTCGTCCAATTCAAGAATTGAAATATCGAAAGTTCCTCCACCGAAATCATATACTGCCACTTTTTTCTCTCCACCTTTTTTATCAACTCCATATGCAAGTGCGGCAGCAGTCGGTTCGTTAATAATTCTTTTAACTTTAAGTCCGGCGATTTTTCCGGCATCTTTTGTTGCTTGTCTTTGTGAGTCATTGAAATAAGCAGGCACTGTAATAACCGCTTCTGTGACTTCTTGTCCTAAGTGTTTTTCAGCATCAGCTTTTAGTTTTTGTAAAACCATTGCAGATATTTCTTCAGGTCTGCGAGCTTTACCTTCTAGTATGACATCAACTTCTCCTGTTTTACCTTTTTCGCATTTATAAGCAACTTTTTTCATGTCTTCCGTTGATTCTTCAAATTTGCGTCCTATAAATCTTTTTGCAGAATAAATAGTGTTGTCAGTATTGGTTGTCATTTGGTTTTTTGCAGAAACACCAACTCTTCTTTCACCATTTTTGATTGCGATCATTGAAGGTGTGGTACGAGCTCCTTCAGCATTTGGAATGATGGTTGTTTCACCAGCTTCCATTACAGAAATACATGAGTTTGTAGTACCTAGATCGATTCCTATTATTTTTCCCATTGTAATTTTATTAAAATCTTAATTAGCACTCACTATTATAGAGTGCTAGAAATATTTAGTCAATACTAATTATTCACCGTTACCTACTTGTACTTTTGCGTGTCGCACTACACGATTTCCGACTTTGTAACCTTTTTCTATTACAGCGATTACCATGTCCATTTCTCCAGGGACTTGTATGAGAGCTTCGTGGAGTTCAGGATTGAATTCTGCTCCTTCTGCTTGAATTTCCTCTAATCCTGAGTCTTCTAGAGTTTTTTCTAATTGTGTGACACACATTTTTACACCTTCTGTCCATTCTGCTTCAGCTCTATGTAAATTATCCAATGTTGGAAGGATGGCTTTTATAAGTCCAATATTGGCTAGTTTTATAAGCATTTCTCTTTCTTCGTCTTGTCTTCTTTTAAAATTTTGAAAGTCAGCCATTGTTCTTTTGGCTAGCTCGTTCATTTGTTCTAATTCTTCTTTTAATTTGCTTATTTCGTCATCTTCATCTCTTGCTGATTGATCTTGAGCGTCTGCTTCTTCTTGAGCTTTTCTCAATTTTTCAGCTAGATCAATTTCTTCATTTTTATTGTCGTCTTTAGTCATTTTGATTAGTTAGATTCTTCTAATAGTTTTTTAATTTCTTCTAGTAAGATTATATTGTAGGCATAATTCATTCTTTTTGGTCCCAATACTCCTATATATCCTTTGAATCCGTCTTTTTCATATTGGGCGACAATTATACTACAGCTTTGTATATTTTGAAGAATATTTTCTTCACCTATGAAAGTGCGTACTTTTTTTGTAGTTTTTAAAGATTTCAAAGTGTTGATGAAATTATTTCCTCTTTCAAGTACTTCTATTACTTTACTGGCTCTTGCGCTGTCTTGCATGAATTCAGGTTGTTTTAAAACATTAGACATTCCTAAGAAAAATGTATGTTGATTGTCAGGAACTGTTGAAAAACTTACAAGCTGAGTTGCGCGTGCGAGTAATGTTACTGCGTCGTATATTTTTTCTTTTACTTTTGCAGCAGCGTATTCTCTCCTGATTTCTGTTAGTGCTTGTGTTGCTTCTTTACGAGCTTTTTTGTAATCAGCCATTTCGTCTACAAAAAGTCTGTATCCTTTATCTGTAGGTATTCTGCCTGCGGAAGTGTGCGGTTGAAAAATATAACCTGATTTTTCCAATTGCATCATATCATTTCTTATAGTTGCAGGAGACACATGAAATTTGTAACTAACTAGAATAGTATTTGACCCCACAGGTTCTGCGGTTTCTACAAAATGTTTGATGATTGCTTGAAGTACCTTTTTTTTACGTTCGTCTGACATAGTTTTAAGTTAGCACTTGTTATTATACAGTGCTAACTTTTTAAGTAAAGGTTCGCTATTTTTGGAATAGGACTTTACTGAAAAACCGATGAAATTTTTAGCTCCTGACCGTCGCAAAATTTCATCGGTTTTTCTCCTGCATTACGACAAAGGTGCGACTTTGTCTTCACTACGGATCGTAAAGGTTCGCTATTTTTCTCCTATCATTTTCACTAAATCTACGATTCTTGCTGAATATCCCCATTCATTGTCGTACCATGATAGGACTTTAACAAGATTACCGTCTATTACTTGAGTTGATAGACCGTCTACAATTGATGATAGGGGGTTGCCTTTGTAATCTGTTGATACTAGTGGTTTATCGCTATATCCCAATACTCCGTTCATTGCTCCTTCTGATGTTGCTTTGAATTTTGCATTTACTTCTTCTACGGACGTTGATTTAGATACTTGAACTGTAAGGTCTACCATTGATACTGTAGGAGTTGGGACTCTTACTGCAAGTCCGTTTAATTTGCCTTCTAGCTCAGGAAGTACTATCGCTACAGCTTTTGCTGCTCCTGTTGTTGTTGGGATCATTGATAAAGCTGCTGCTCGTGATCGTCGCATGTCCTTGTGTGGTAGGTCTAAAATTCTTTGGTCGTTTGTATATGAATGAATTGTTGTCATTAAGCCTTTTTCAATTCCGAGTTCTTGATGTAATACTTTTGCAATTGGTGCAAGACAGTTTGTTGTGCAAGAAGCGTTTGAGATAATGTGATGATTTTCTGGATCATAGTCTTCTTCATTTACCCCCATTACTAAAGTGCAATCGATTTCGTCTTTTGCTGGAGCTGAAATAACTACTTTTTTTGCGCCTGCGTCTATGTGTTTTTGAGCGCCTGCTCTGTCACGGAAAACTCCAGTTGCTTCGATTACAAGGTCTACTCCTAGTTCTTTCCAAGGCAGATCTTCTGGATTTCTTTCTGTTAAAACTTTGAAAGTTTTGCCGTCAACTATTAAATTTTCTCCTTGTGCTTCTACTTCGTTTTTTAAAACTCCGTAGTTTGAGTCGTACTTTAAAAGATGTGACATTGTTGATGCGTCGCTTAGATCATTTATCGCTACTACATCAAAATAATCTTGTTCAAGATTGATGCGGAAAATTTCTCGCCCTATTCTTCCGAATCCATTAATTGCAACTTTAATCTTCATGGTATACTTGGTTATGTTGAATTTTGCGCGCTTAGTATATAGTATGTGTTCTATGAAAAAAATAGATATTAATGATATGGGAGGGATTGAAGCAACGGCGGAGGCTCTTGCTTCAGGTGCCGTGGTGATGCATCCAACTGAGACTTGTTATGGTTTAGCTGTCGACATTTCGAATGAATTGGCTGTGAAAAAATTGTATGAAGTGAAGAAAATGGATAAATGTAAGCCTGTGAGTGTTTTGGTTGATGGGATAGGCATGGCTGAGGATTATGGTATTTTTTCTGATCTGGCACATGAATTGGTGCGTCAATATTGGCCTGGTCCTTTGTCTATTGTTGTTCCTCGAAAAAAAACTGTTCCTGTTTTTTTGAATCCGGGACATGATTTTATTTCTATTCGTTACTCCAGTTTGGCTTTTTGTACTGATATGGTTAAGAAATTTGGCAAAGCTGTTACTACAACTAGTGCTAATGTTTCCGGTGAACCTCAGTTTTATGGTCCTGTGCCCTTGGTAGGTGTTGATTTATTGGTTGATGCTGGTGATATATCTAAAAATCAGCCTTCTACTATTGTTAAGGTTGATGGTGATAGACTTGAGATTTTGCGGCAGGGAAGTGTTGAGCTAGATCATGTTTAGGGCGGCGAATGCTGATTCGAAACCGGTAAGTAGCAGGTATGACGCTACTGCTGTTCCAGTTGTGAATAAAAAAAATGCTTTCCAGTATTCTACACCGAAAATGAATGCAATGAGTGCGCCCATGGCCGCTCCGCTTCCAGGTAGTGGAACTGCTACGAATAAAAATATGAATAAGGCTCCGTATCTATCGAAATTTTTTGTATGATGGTTGCGGGTTTTATCAAAGATTCTTGTAAGGGTTTTGTTTGTAAACTCTGAATGTTGCATTAAGAATTTTGAAGCTGGTTCTGCTATTGCTAAACCAAGTGCACTTGGAATTATTGTGCCTGTTGAGGCGAATATGAAAGTACTGGTTGATGATAAACCCAATTTGATTCCTAAAGGAATTGCAAACTTTAGTTCAACAAATGGAGTCATGGCTGCGAAAAAAATTTTTAATTCAGGTAACATAGTTATGTTAGTGTAGCGATTTGGTGGGTGTTTGTTAAAGGCTTTTTTTAAATTGCTTTTGTTCAAAAAAGTTAGACAATATTTATTTTTTTGTTCAAGGTGAAAAGATAGGCTGTATTTGTCTTTTGTTTAAGCCGTTTTTGGTTTGAAAATCATGTTTGCGACTACTTTTTGTAGTCTAAGCTTGTAATAATCTGTTGACCATATTGATGATATTGCTTAATCTTAGCGATAGATCCAGTGTAAAAAAGTTATACACATTTTGTGCACAACTTTTGAACAGAATGAGGTTTGTGATCTGGATTACCCCTTTACTAGAAGCCAAATGGAGCATGTGCCCGTATTGCGAGAAGTAGTGCAAAAATATTTAGATTTAAGTTCAGGAGATGTAGTTGTTGATGGAACTTTGGGCTTAGGTGGACATGCAAAAGATAGTTTAGAAAGAATAGGGGAATCAGGCACTTTAATTGCTTTCGATCAGGATGAGAGAAATATGATTGAGGCTAAGGAGAGATTGGCTCTGTATAAAGATCAAATAGTTTATTTTCACGATAATTTCCGATATTTAAAAACTAGGATTACCGATGAAGGATTTAAAGAAGTAGATGCTATTCTTTTGGATCTTGGTTTATCTTCCCCTCATGTAGATGAGGCTGAGCGCGGATTTTCTTTTATGAAAGAAGGTCCTCTGGATATGAGATTTGACCAAAGAGGTGGTAAGACAGCTGCAGATATTATTAATACTTATTCTGAAGATGAATTGATAAATATTTTCTTTAAGTATGGTGAAGAGAAGATGTCTAGGAAAATTGCTGGAAATATTTGCAGAAGAAGGGAAATAAAACCTTTTTGCACCACTGTTGATTTGGCTGAAATGATAGAAAAAGTTATTCCAAAGAAACGTTCTAGTAAGAAATCGAAATCTCATCCTGCTACTCAAGTTTTTCAAGCTTTAAGGATAGAGGTGAATGATGAGTTTGCGGTTTTGGAGGAGGCGTTAGAACAGGCTATGGAGATTTTGAAGATAGGTGGACGTATTGTGGTGATTTCTTATCACTCTATGGAGGATCGCATTGTTAAGCAATTTTTTAAGGCATTGCTTAAACCTGAGCCATCTCCTGAGCAAGCTGTTTATAGTAATCATGGTGATCCTCTTATTGAAATGTTAACAAAAAAACCGGTAATTCCTAATGAAGAAGAAACTCTTCAAAATCCACGTAGTCGCAGTGCAAAACTGAGAGCTTACAAAAAAATCCTAGCTATACCTGATAAATCACTATAAAAAATGTTACAAAATACTTTAAATCGCGGACTTAATTCTAGGAGAAATTTTCTTGTTTCTTCTCTGGTTGTATTTGTTGTGTTGATTACTGTTATTACTTTGATGTTTTCTACTCGTCAGGTTACAAAAGGCTATGTTTTGAATAAATTGGATGCGCAACATCAACGTTTGGTTATGGAAAGTGAGCAAAGAGAAATGCAGATTTCAGAGGTAAGATCTATGGATTATCTTAAAGGATCTCCGCAAATAGCCAATATGAGACGTCCTGATACTATAGTTTTTCTGAATGCTGATACTGCGATTGCAAGTCGTTAGATAGGTTGCGTTGAAAAATCTCTAGAATTTTGTTTGGTTTTAATTTAGTGTGCAGGTGTAAGGGCATTAACAACTTTATCATGAAACAAGAAATGAGATTTTTTGATCAAAATCATTATTCTATTGGAGAATTAGCTAGGTTAAGGCAGATTGTTCGTAGCAGTGGTACTTCTATGATTCTTCCTTATGATCAGTTTATAGAGCACGATAATCGTCATGTGGAGCCTAATCCAGAGGCTGCTAGTCCGGATTATATTACTCAGTTGGCAGTGGATGGTGGTTATAATGCTGTTGCTATTCATTACGGTGTCGCAAAAAGATATTGGGGAAAATTTAAAGGGGAAGTACCTCTTCTTTTAAAGTTGAATGGTAAAACTTCTATTCCAGATCAGTCTGAACCTTTAAGTGTTCATACTTCTTGGGTGGAGGATGCAGTGAAACTTGGTGCTGCTGCTGTTGGGTATACTATGTATTACGGTTCTCCTAGACAGATTGATGAC
The DNA here is from genome assembly GCA_964406295.1 of uncultured Candidatus Peribacteria bacterium. Lineage (GTDB taxonomy): Bacteria > Patescibacteriota > Gracilibacteria > UBA1369 > LOWO2-01-FULL-3 > CAYORB01. The sequence goes on from CAYORB010000001.1 coordinate 19,292, forward strand.
TTGCCTCAATTGGCTTCTGTTAGGTTTGAATGTGATAGGTATGGAATGCCTTTGATTGTGTGGGCTTACCCTCGTGGTAAGGATGTTGAGGCTAAAGGAGGGAAAGAATGTTCTTATATGATTGAGTCTGCTACTAGAATGGCGGTTGAAATGGGATCGACTGTTATTAAGGCTAACCTTCCGGTTGCGCCTTCAGGAGATTTTATTAGTAATGAATCTGTACCTAAGTATTATAGAGAATTGGAAAAAGAATTGAGCGCATTAACCCCAAAGGAACAAAAATGGGAAAGAGCTAAAAGAGTTGTGGCTGCTGCACAAGGTGTGCCAGTGTTGTTTAGTGGTGGATCACAGATTGGTGATGATGATTTGATGGAAAATGCTCAAGCATGTGTTGATGCTGGGTGTTTTGGATTTATTTTTGGTAGAAACATGTGGAAAAGAGAAAAAAAGGCTGCTTTAGAGATGACAAAGAAATTTCAAACAATGTTAGATAATCAATCATAAAATGAGAGTTGCAATTAACGGTTATGGAAGAATAGGTCGCAATTTACACAGACGTTTGTTGAAAACTGATGGTATAGATGTTGTGGCTATAAATAGCAGGGCGGGTGCTGATTCTCATGCTTATTTATTAAAATATGATTCACTTTATGGAAAATGTGATGCTGACATAAGAATTGAAGGTGATGATTTAGTTATTAATGATAATAAAGTTTATGTTTATCAAATCAAGGACCCGGAAGATTTGGATTGGGCAAAACATGATGTTGATTTAGTCATTGAATCTACAGGTAAATTTACGTCTTTAAATGATACTGAAAAGCATATTAATGCTGGTGCTAAAAAAGTTTTGGTGACTGCGCCATGTAAGGATTTGGGTATTCCAAATATTGTTATGGGTGTTAATGATGAGGATTATGATCCTTCGGAGTACAAAGTTGTATCTAACGCTTCTTGTACAACTAATTGTTTGGCACCTGTTATGAAGGTTTTGCATGATGAGTTTGGGATTGAATCTGCTTTTGTGACTAGTATTCATGCATTTACTTATACTCAAAACCTTTTGGATAATTCTAACCCAGAAGATTTTAGGAGGGCAAGAGCTACTACAGAGTCAGTTATTCCTACAAGCACAGGGGCTATGAAAGCTATTGGGAGAGTGATTCCAAATCTTAAAGGAAAGATTGATGGAATGGCTTTGAGAGTGCCGATTCCTACTGTTTCCAGTGTTGATTTAGTTGCTAATTTGACTAAAAATGTTGAGCTTGAACAAGTGAATGAAGCTTTTAGGAAGTATTCAAAAGGACAAATGGAAGGTGTGTTGGGAATTTCTGAGGAACCTGTTGTTTCTGTTGATTTTAGGGCAGATGCTCGTTCAAGTATAGTGGATTTACCTCTTACGAAAGTTTTGCCTGGCGGTTTTGTAAAAGTGCTTGCTTGGTATGATAATGAATGGGGCTATGTGTCTAGAGTTGTTGATTTAATAAGATGGGTTTTATGAAAAGTTTAGAAGAATATTTAGATGACGCTGTTATAGATGTGGGGTTGAAAAAAGTTGTTTTGGCTTTGGCGGATTCTGTTAAAGAAATTGCTAGAATTATAAAAACTGATAAAGGAGAAAAAGTTGGAACTCAAAATGTTTATGGTGAGGATCAAGTTGCTATGGATGTGCAATCTGATCAAATTGTTCATGATAAATTGAAGAATTCTGGTGTTGTTGGTGTGATTGCTTCTGAGGAACAGGAAGATGAGATTAAGCTTGGGGATGGGGAATATGGAGTGGCACATGATCCACTTGATGGTTCGTCTTTGATCGATGTGAATCTTGCTGTAGGTAGTATTTTTGGAATTTATAGAACTGGTACTTTTTATGGAGTTAAAGGTGATGAACAGGATGCGGCTATGCTTGGAGTTTATGGACCTAGGACTTCTATTTTTGTCACTGTGAGACAAGGTGTGGCTTATTTTGTTTTGGATGGTGATGGGGTGTTTATATTGCAACATGAGCGTGTTGAAGTGGCAAAAGATGGGAAAATGTTTGCACCTGGTAATTTGAGGGCTTGTTCTGAAAGGTCTGATTATTTGGACCTTTTGGATTATTGGGCCAAAGAACAATATAAATTGAGGTATTCAGGTGGCATGGTTCCTGATGTTGGACAAATTTTATTAAAAGGAAAAGGTGTTTTTTCTTATCCTGGATATTCAAAGGCTATGGATGGAAAATTACGTTTGTTAATGGAATGTGCACCTATGGCTTTGATTATGGAAGAAGCTGGTGGGGCCGCAACTGATGGTAATGTGAGAATTTTAGAGAAAACTGTGGATGTTTTAGAACGCAGAACTCCTATTTTTATAGGTTCAGAAAATGAGGTTTTGATTTGTGAAAAATTTCTTTCATAGTTTGACTCTCTCCGATTTGATTGTTAGTGTTGGGGCCATATGGGAAAGAAAAATACTATAAAAGACAGGAAGGAAGAGATAGAAGAGCTGGTTTTACTTTGTCAAAAAGGGGACTTAGATGCTTTTGCTCCGCTCTATGATATTTTTGTTGATGCGATTTATCGTTATGTTTTTTATAGAGTGAATTCTGCGGATGCTGAAGATTTAGTGGAAACAGTTTTTTTGAAGGTTTGGGAAAAACTTCATCAGTATAAGCAAAAAAAGAATAGATCTTTTTCCTCCTGGATTTTTAGGATTGCTCATAATTTAGTGGTTGATCATTATAGGTCATCTAAGGAAAAGCATGTTGAAGAACTTAGTGTTCAAATTCCTGATTTAAATCGTCAACATAATCCTATTCGTGTTACTCAAGGGATATTGGATAATGATTCTTTAAAAAAAGCTATAGCTAAAATTAAAAAGCAATATAGAGATATTGTGGTTTATAAGTTTATAAATGAACTTTCGAATAAAGAAATTGCTGAAATTTTGGGTAAAAGTGAAGGGAGTTTGAGGATACTGCAATTCCGAGCTTTGAAGGCCTTGAAAAGAGAATTAGAGGAGATGGGAATGAAATATTAAGATTTTATGTAACAGAGGCTATTTTGTGCCGTTCTATATAATGACTATGAAAGAAATTGAAATTGAAAAATTAGTAAGTGACATTGATGCTTTGAAGAAACCTCTTGTGTCTTCAACTCAAAAAATGGCTATGTGGAGCAAGATTTCTTCTAAGATTGGAATTGAAGAGGAATTAGTTGCTGATGTACGTCAGGTTTCAGAGGGCGCTTTCTTGACTAAGAATCAAAAAGTTGAGATAAAAGAAAATATTTTGTCTCGAATTGAAATTGGATTGAGATCTAGATTTTCTATTTCCGGATTTTTATCATTTCATAAAAAACTTTTGAGTTCTACTTTGGCTTTGCTTATTGTTTTTAGTACTTTTGCTGTTGTAAGAGGGCAGGATTCTGTGGTTATGGCTTCTAGTTTTGTACATTCTTTAGATGGTGGTGTTACTATTCATAGAGATGGAGAGGCGATAAAAGTAGCGGTTGGAACTGAATTGAAGGAAGGAGATGTTATTGTTACTGGAGAAGATGGGACTATGGAGATTTACTTTTTTAATGATAGTAAAAGTAGATTAGCAGCGAACACTGAAATTGTGTTGGATAAACTTTCTGAGGCTGAAGGTAGAAGTGCTAATGATTATGTGGAGGTTGATTTAGTAGATGGAAGATTATGGTCAAATGTTCTTGATCTTTCTGAAGATGAATCGTTTTTTGTGATTGATGTTGAGGATACTTCTATTTCTTCAAAGAATGCTGTTTTTGATGTTGCTCTTGATGATGGTGAATTAGAAATCGGTGTTTTTAATGAAAATGTTGAAGTTTCTACAGGTGAAGAAGTACAGCAACTTGTTAGTGGAAAAAAATTGTTTTTAGCTGAAGGGGCCACTGTTGTTAAGGAAATTGAAGAAGAGGATAGACAAATTGCTTGGGTGCAAGATAATATGAAAAGTGATGAGGTTTATTTGACTGAGGTTGAAAAACGTCTTTTGACTGCCAAATTTGAAGCTGAAGGTATTGATGTAGATGAAGGTTTTGATTTTGAAGAATCTTTGCAGGATAAGGATGTGTCTTTCTTAAGTTTTGATGATGTTGATAAGCAAAAGAAAAAACTTGATGAAGCGATAGAAGTTTTTGTTTTGGCTAGTGCTGATTTGGAATTAGATGATGAAAGTTTAATAAATTTCGATCAAGTTGTTGAAGATTTTGAGAAAGTTTTGAATGAAATATATGCTTTTGCTGACGAAATTTCTTTTACTGATTCTGTTTATGGTGATGAATTGAGAACTTATGTGGATGATACTCTTGCTTTGCATGAATATGCATTATCTGAGGAAATTATTGAGTTTGAACCTAAGGAGGTAATTGAAATTGAATCTAAAGAAATATACTTGGTTGATGTTGATGATATTGTTGAGGCTGAATCTGAAGAGGTGTTTTTGATAGATGTTGAAGTTGAGGAAGTTATTGAGGCTGATGAGCTTGTGATTTTTGAAGAAGATGTTCAAGATGAACAGGTTGTTGATGGTCCATTTGGTGTTAAAATACAAGGCGATAAGGTATTGCCTCCATTATTCTAAAGTATATTTAATAATCCTAATATGGTTCCAAAGGTTGCCATTATTGCACCTATGATCCAAAATCTCATTACTATTGTCCATTCTTTCCATCCTTTATGTTCGTAATGATGGTGTATTGGCGCTATGTGAAATATTTTTTTGCCAAATAATTTTTTTGAAGTGAGCTGTATGATTACTGATAAAGTTTCAATTACAAAAATGAAACCAATGATAGGTAGTATAAGAGTTTGGTGTGTTAGCATAGCTATTACTCCTAATGTGGCTCCAAGTGCTAGTGATCCTGTATCTCCCATATAAAATAAGGCGGGTGGCACGTTAAACCATAAAAATGCTACTATAGCACCTATTATTACTGCACATAAAGCTGATAAAATTAATAAACCTTGATTATAGGCTAATATGCCAAATGCACCAAATGCAAAAATCAAAAGGCCGCTGGCCAATCCGTCTAAGCCATCTGTGAAATTTACTGCGTTTGCTGTTGCTATTATTATAAATATGAAAATTGGTATGTACCACCAACCAACATATATGGCTTCTACTCCTGGAATTGGGATGTTGATTGAGTCAAATCCTAGTTTACTATAAAACCACCATGCACCGGCTGCTGAGAAAATTGTTAGCCAAATTAGTTTTAATTTTGCACTTAACCCTTTTGTTTTTCCTAAACCTTTTATATTGAAATAATCATCTACTGCTCCCAATATTCCACATGTTAGTAATGTGAATAGGGGAATCCATGTTTCTTCTCTACTAAATAATGAGTGATTAAAAAGTCCTATATATTTTAGAAACATTGATATGCTTACAACAATAATGACAGTTGGCCATATAAGAAGTCCGCCCATGGTTGGAGTTCCGCTTTTTTTTGCATGAAGTTCTGAGAACAAAGAAGCTTTTTCTCCAGATAAAGCATTATCTCTTATCTGTTTTCCAATTTTTAATGTGATTAATTGTTTTGTGAACCAGGGAGTTATTATTAACGCTAGTAAGAAGGCTAAGGTACCTGATCCACATATAAGTATAAGATCTTGAGTTAAGTTACTCAGTTCTGAGATTTTCATTTTATTGCCAGTTATATGATCTAAATATCCAGTCCATTAAAATTTTTGTTTCTTCAAATCTAGCTGGGCTGTTGAGAACTACTGTTACTATCTCATTTCCGTTTTTATTTTCTGATATACCGATAAGACATAAACCTGCTCCTTCGGTTCTTCCTGTTTTTAATCCTTTAATGTTTAAATAACTATCTAACAAGGTGTTTGTACTTGTTAGTTTATGTGTGAAATCTCCTGATGTTGACATCACGTTTGTTGTTTTAGTTTGTGCAATTTCTTTTATTAGTTTGTTATTGTAAATGTAGCTTCCCAGTTTTGCTATGTCATATGGTGATGAATAATTATTAGGATGATCTAAGCCTGTTGGATTAGCAAAATGTGTATTAATAAGTCCTAGTTCTGTTGCTCTTTGGTTCATTTTTGCAACGAAGTCTTCTATATTTCCAGCTTTATATTGTTTATTAGGATTAATTGCATCTTTGTTTATATCTTTAACATTGTGTTCCGCCAATGCTATTGCACCGTCATTTGCTGAATTTATTAAAATACCTTTTAATAAATTTTTTACTGTTATTTGTTCGTTTGTATGAAGATGCATAGTTGATCCTGCAGTTGAATTTGCGTTTTGACTGATAGTAACTACTTCATCAAGTTTATTTTCTTCCAGTATAATTAAGGCTGTCATTAGCTTTGTTATGCTGGCTATTGGCATTCTCTTGTGTGGATTTTTTTCGTATAAAATGCTTCCAGTTTCTAAATCCATAGCTATAGATGCTTTTGCATTTATAATTGGAGATATTTGTTGTGGTTTTTTAATTGGTGCTTTTGCGCTTGTTAGGAAACTAGCAAGACTTATTTCATGCTTTGTTTGACTTGCTTTAGGTACAATTGTGGTGTTGTTGAAATCTGCATTTAAGTTAGTGGCAATATATGCACTTAATAAGCTAGTTAGCATTTAGTTCCTGATTAGTTAGTACTCTGTGACTTCCTGTTTTCAATGATTTGAGTTTTATATTCCCAATACGTATTCTTTGCAAGTATTTCACAGGCATGTCAATCTGTGCAAACATTTTTCTGATTTGTCTGTTTCTGCCTTCGTGAATTATAATCTTGAGATTAGTTTGACCTTCTGCAAGTTTTAGTATTTTGATTTGTGCAGGTGCTGTTTTTCTACCGTCTATTTTTACTCCTTTTTCTAATTTTTCTTTATTTTCAGTAGATAATTCGCCTTTTACAATTAAAAAGTATTCTTTTTCGCATTCAAATTTAGGGTGGGTGAATTTATTTATAAATTCACCGTCATTGCTTATTAATAAAAGGCCTTCACTATCTTTATCTAATCTGCCAACAGGTTTGAGATTTTTTCCTTTTGGAATAAGTTCCATTATTGTTTTTCTTTTGAATTCATCGCTTCTGGTGCAGATATAGTTTTTTGGTTTGTTCAAAACGAGATAAATCTTCTCTTTCTTTACAACTACAGGTTTACCGCTAATTTCTACTCTGTCGTTTTCTGTATCGATAATTGTTCCAAGTTCTTGTACTAGTTTTCCATTTATAAAAACTAGATGATTACTTATTAATTCATCTGCTTTTCTTCTTGAATATTGTGTGTTTTGGGCTATGAATTTATTAATTCTCATCTGTTGTGGTTGTGGCTGGATATAGTGTCGCGAGGCTGTAGAAAGGATCTTCTAAATATTTCTTAGAATTTACATAGTCGGATCCAATTTCAAATATAATGTCGGTTTCTGTCATATATTCTTGATATTCTATTGGAATTTCTGTGATTTCTTCTCCTGGTGCAATTTTTTGTAAAAAATCTAATGTGGCAGGTCTTTCACCTTGATAATAGTATTTTGTTTTTTTGTTTTCTTTTGTGTGTGCGTTTCCAAATCGATTTATGTTGAAACAAAATCTGTTTAAAATTTGTTTTGTTTCTCCTGCTACACCAATTGTTTTTGTTCCGTTTAATATGTGTATTTTTGCTTTTTCTTGTGCAATATATGGAAGATTAAAATTTAAGTCTGAGTATAGATGTATAAATTTAAATCCTCCTGCTGGTATTAGCACAAATAATCCTCCATAATATGAGCGTTCTGGGGTATAGAAAAATCCTCCACATTGTGTTGGATCATCATGAATTAGTCGATGTGAAATTTGTCCTGAACTATAGTTTTTAGCTATAGATCCAAGTGTTAGTATTTCTTTTACTGTTATATTTGTTTTTATATTTTCTTTAAGAGTATCCAAAATATTTCGTATTTTTTCTGAACTAAAAATCGTGTTTGTTTGTAAAGCTTTTTCTTTGATTGCGTAAATGATTTTTTGTTGTCGGTTAGCTCTATCAAAGTCTGATGTGGTTTTTCGACTTCTTGCATATTTGAGTGCAGTTGCGCCGTCCATATTGTGTTCACCTGCGGAAATATAAAATGGTTCATATTCTACAGTTCCATCTTTTGGATAATAGGGGTCGTTAATTGTTGTTTCAACAAATACGTCTATACCTCCTATTGCATCTATTAATTCTGTAAATCCTTTGAAATCAATTTTTGCCCAATAATGGATTGGTATACCCATTAAAGTTTCCACCTTTTTTTTCATGTGATCAAGTCCTTCTCTGGAGCTACCAAAATAATTTTTTCCTTTGAAGTATACTTCATTTATTTTTGAGTTACCGATGGTATTGTCATTTACCCAAGTATCTCGTGGTAGAGATACCATTGTTACTACTTTTTGTTCATTATCTAAGCTTGCTATCATGATAGTGTCAGTTAAATTTCCACCATCATGAAATTTCCCCCCTGTACCCAGAAGTAGAAAATTTGTATGTCCATATGCATCCGTTTTCAACTCTGTTCCTGCGACTTTTAAAAACACACCTATGTCAATTTTGCTTACAGCTTTTACGATTCCTATAAATAATAAAAGTATTACTGCAACTGATGTGAAAATCCCTAAACTTATACTGATTTTTTTACCTTTGCCTATTTTTCTTTTCTGAAAATTCATTTTAATTGTGATTGATGATCAATGTTGTATGTATATTTCCGTTATTGTCTAACTGTATGTCTATTCCTATCTCTTCCCATTTTGAGGCCATGATGGTGACTGTGCTTTCTTCGTTTACAATTGAATCTTGAATTTTATTCCATAAGTTAAATACTCTCACGAATGCTTCTGATTCTTCTGATGATTCAGAAATGTTTGCTTCACGCAAAGCTTCTAAAAACAATTCTTTATTTAAGAGTAGTCCTTCATTTATAGCTTTATTATTTAAATAATTACTTGCTGCTTCTATGTCTAAGTTATATGTGAGTTCATTAACTCCATTGTCATTTCTTTTATTATTTATAGCTGAAAGTAATTCATTTTTGTGTTCTTCTAAAATTTCACTTGTTAATTCATTGGTTGAAAATTCTTGAACTACTATTAGGTACCCATCGTCTTCTGCTATTCCTAATCCAACTCTATTCCATTCAGGATTTAAGATATTGCTTCTGTGAGTGGCGCTGCGCATTAGTCCCAGATGTGCAAATTTCATACTTACATCTTTAGCTATATTTTCAGAAACGGATGTGGTTATATTTGTTTCGGCTCTTCTGTCAGCTGGGGTTTGGTTTTGAAGATTAACATGATCGAAATAATCGTTTTCGGCCATGTCATCTGCATGTGGCTGTGCTAAAAAGTTACTTATATCACTTGAAAGTGTTACTGATGATAAATTATGTTCTGCTCTAGCTTCGTTTATTAAATTAAGCAGTTCAATCTTTTGACTATTCAAGTTGAAAGATTCGTTATAAAGCTCTCTTGTGTTGTTATCGAAATAATCTGGTAATAGTGGGATTTTATTTCCTATATAAACAGGATGGTTTAATAATGCTTCACCTGATTGATCATTTATTTCTATGATATAAGTTGAATTTTCTGTTGTTGGAATATAGTCAAAATTAAAGCTACCTCCACTTTCAATTATAGGATTTGAAAAATATGTACTGGTCTCACTGTTTGTAGATAAATCAAAAGATTCAGTGAATCCATCCGGTTTTATTACAAATGCTTTTAATGCTGCATTTGCACTTATTGTTCCTGAGAAACTTATGTGTTGATTGTTATTGATGGTTTCAGGAGGATTCGCATCAATTTCATTAGTTTTTATAGAATATTGATGAGTGGTTGCGGTGAATTTTTTATTATTACTGCTTATGAAGCTTGAATCTATGGATAAAGGGTGAGTATTTTTTATAGTTGCAGATTCTATTTTGTAATTAACTACACCTTCTTTGAATTCATTGAAATCTCTGTAGTTAATAGGTATTTCTTTTAAATCTTGTCTGGATATGTATGTTTTTTCTTTATTGTTTTGTGTAAATATTATTTTGTTAATTGTATTTTCATCTGCATTAAATTTTACAAAAGTTTGATTGTTTTCAAATTCAATATCTAAATCATTGGTCTTGTTTGGTTGATTGTCTTCTGTGTTTTTCTTCGGTAATATTGGTAATACGGATATTCTTGTGGCATGACTGCTTCCTGATTTTCCCGGTAGTAATCCTAAATTGTAATTACCTTCTTTTTTAAAATAAATTGGTATTTCAAAGCTTTGATTTGTTACTTCTGAACTATATGTGGTTTGTTCTTCTGTTGCATTATCATTTAAAATTACTGTTACCGAATCATGATCTTCGGTTATTGTTCCTGAAATAAAATAAATTTCATCTTTGTAGAAAGTATTTGGGATTTTTTCATCTAGAATTATGTTTGAAAAGAATTTTGTAGAAATAGTATTTGGTAATACAGGTGTGAAATTTAAAATACTTGTTTTAGTTTCTTCCTGAATTTCTTCTTCGGTTTCTTCTTTCACCTCTTCTTC
>CAYORB010000001.1:29904-46081 GCA_964406295.1 uncultured Candidatus Peribacteria bacterium
TTTTCTCTATTATTTCCTTTTTAATTTCTTCTGATTTTATTTTTTCTACAGTTTCGTTCTCATTTTTGATTTCTATATCTTTTACTATGGTTCTATATATTACTTCACTTATCATTGCTCTTGTCATCAATGCTTCAGGATTATAAATATTTCCGGTTTCTTCTAAAAAATTGTGAGTTTTTGCATAGCTCAAATAACTAATATACCAAGCTCCTATTGTCGCATCTTCGAATGGGGGGGCAACTGTTGAAGGAGGGATGCTCCATGATTGTGCCTTTCCTAATATTTTTAAAGCTTCGACTTTGTTTATAGTTTGCATTGGTTTGAAGCTTCCGTCTTCATAACCATTAATCCAACCTTCATGATTAGCCTTTCGTATATATTTTCCGTACCAAGCCTCATTATCTATATCATTGAAAGTTGTAGGTTCTAATATATCTGTTGGAATATTTGATCCTTCAATAACTATTTTAAGGAATTCTGCTCTGTTTACAGATTTATTTGGTTGAAAAGTTCCGTCTATGTATCCATTAACAATATTATTATCTTTTAAATAATTAATTGATTCATAGTTTTTATGACTTATTGGGACATCTGTAAATCCTGCAGCTGAGGCTGTTGGTGTAGTGATTAAGCTTGTGAATAAGGTGAGAATTAAGCTTGTACAAATTGTTTTTCTGATTTTGCGCATCTTTCGAATTTTAATGATCTTTTTGTTAATCGGCAACTGATTTAGCTTGCTTATTTTTAGAAAGATTTTAGAAAAATTTAATCTGTTTTTGTTAGTTTTGTTTCTATGCATGGAAGTATGATTTTGAAATTGATAATGTTGGGTTTTTTGTTCGGGATTTTTATGGGGGATTTTTATTTAAATTCTGATTTTATTAAGATTTTTCTTTTATTATTTTCTTTTGTTATTTTTTGGATTTGGAATGGGCGATGGAAAATTTTATTTTTTATATTTTTGGGTGGATTCTTTGGTTTTTTCCGATTTTTTGTATCTTTTGATACTGGGGAAATAGTAAACTATTTTTCTTCTGAAGTTGAATTGAAAGCTTGTATAGAAACTGAAGTCGATGTGCGTTTGGATAAAGTTAAATATACTTTAGATGTTTATGAGGTTTTAGTTGATGATGAATGGCGATCAGTGGATGGGCTTGTTCTGGTTAATGGTCCTAAATATCCTCAATATTCATATGGTGATTGTTTGTTGGTCAGGGGGGAAATGCAAAAACCAGAGCCGATTGAGGATTTTGCTTATGATAAATTTCTTTCTCGTTATGGGATTTATGCACTTATTTATAGGGCTGATTTGGAATTGTTAAATCGTCATGAGGGGGCTTTGTTTTTTTCTTGGATTTATCAAATGAAAGCTGATTTTGAGAGAAGATTGGGGCGAATTTTTTCTGAACCTCATGGTAGTTTTATGTCTGGATTGATTTTGGGTAGTCGCAAGGGGATTCCTGGTTATTTGATGGAGCAATTTAATATTACGGGTTTAACTCATATTATTGCTATTTCTGGATATAATATAACTTTGTTGGTTGTTATTATTGCTTCTTTGTTTTCATTTTTATCAAGGCGTGTGAAAGTTTTAGTTTCTATTTTTGTGATTATTGTTTTTGTCATTCTTGTTGGTATGAGTGCGGCGGTGGTAAGGGCTGCTGTGATGGGGGTGATTGCTTTGATGGCGATTTGGTTTGGTAGAGTTTATTTTGTTGGATTTGCTTTGTTTGCTGCTGCGTTTTTCATGAGTTTATGGAACCCTAAGATTTTGGTTTATGATCTTGGTTTTCAACTTTCTGTTCTTGCTACTTGTGGATTGCTTTATGTTTCACCTTTGATAGAGAAGTATTTTCGTTATTTGCCAACATTTTTTGGTATTAGGGAAGCAGCGACTATGACAATAGCAGCTCAAGTTATGGCTTTACCTGTTATTATTTTGAATTTTGGTCGTTTGAGTTTGATTTCTCCTGTTGCCAATGTTTTTATTTTACCTTTTATTCCTCTGGCAATGATTTTTGGTTTCTTTTCTGTTTTTGCCAGTTATGTAAGTGTTTTTTTCTCTCACATATTTGGTTTTATCGGTTATTTGATTCTTGAATTGATTATTTTCTTAGTTAAAATTTTTGCTAATTTCCCTTTTGCTTCTGTTGAAATCACTTTTTTGAACTGGTGGATGATGTTGATTTATTTTTTACTTGTTTTGAAATGGATTTTAGGTGTTTAGTTTAACTAAACTTTGTATATGAAGATTTGGCTAATTTTTCCGCTCTTTGGTATGACTTTGCTTGGTTTCCAATCTCCGATATGGAAAGCATATGATACTACTTTTGTGCCTTTTTTTAGTTCTGCATCAAATTTCTTTTGGAATTTAGCAAGTGTGCGTGGAAGCATATAACAAATCAGAATATCAGCATCTTCAATAGAGTGTTTTAGAAAATTGCCTCTTACCATTGTACCTTTCCATCCCCAAAGCCATTGCCGAATTTTTGCTATGAGATAAACAAAAGGATCTAGTTCAAACCCCACGCTATTTGCTCCATATTCTGCTTTTGCAAAATGTATAAATCTGCCATCACCTGCTCCAATATCGTATACTTTGTCATCTTTCTTAATTTCTGCAGCTTTTAATACTTTTTTTACTGCAGGCATAGGTGTAGGCACAAATGGTCCTCCACCGAAAATTGTTATATAAAAGGAGATGGTTAAGAAGGCGATAAGGGCTGTGATGAGTATAATTCCGAGAATTCCTAGTATCATAGTAAAGATAGTATAGCACTATCTTCTTAATTTTTCTGTCTTAACTTTTTCTTCTCTCAATCTTTTTGATGCTCGGATTGCTGCAGCTCGTCCTTGCGTGCTGTTCACAAAATCTTTTTCTTTCCCTGTAAGTGATGCAGATAATCTTTCTTGTGCTAGGTTGGCAAGGTCTTTGTCTAGTGCTTCGCCGCTTTCGTCCATTTTGCTTTCTGCTTGGTCGGTTGTTACGGTTTCTCCTTTTATTGTGAATTTTACGTCAGAAAGCCCTTCTTTAGTTGAATCAATTTTTGTTTGATCTTCTATCATTTTTTGACGTAATTCTTCTATTTCTTCACTGGTACTGCTCTCCTCTAATTCAATCTTTGTAACTTGTGCTCCTTGCCCTTCTTTGAGAATAGTATCATCATAGGTTTTTTTATAGAATTCTGCAGGCATTTTCGCTTCAGTTGAAACTGCTGCCACTTCTTCTTCTGATTCCTTTTGTGCTCTAACTTCTGCTTTCTCGACCTTATTGTGTCCATCAACGCTTTGTTGTATTCCTTCAAGATTTCTTTGTTCTAAGTAATTTTCTAATAAATCTTCTTTTATAGTGTCATCACTTTGTGCAAGGTCTTCTACTTTATTCTCGATTATTTCGTTTTGTTCATTTGTTAAATCTCCCATACCGAAGGAATTAATTGATGATTGTATTACTCCCCATAGAAATTTAATTGTAGCGTTATCTTTATATTTTTCGTATTCACCGTTGCGTTTAGCTTCTTGTAAAAAGGTTATTAATTGAATATTTGCTTCTAGCCCTTGTTCGTTATTGGCGAGTTCTAAAATTAAGCTTTGTAATTCCTTTAAAGATTCTGGACTTCCTTCTTTATTTGTCAGTTTGTCTTTATTTTTATCGCTTGCGTTTGATTCTATTGTTTTTTGCATCAAGCCTAGTTTTTTTTGATCTTCTTGTTCTGTCAGAAGTTCCTTATGTATTGTCTCTCTTTCTTTCCATCCTTCTTTGTCGTATCGTTCTCTCCATTGATCTATTTCCTTATCTTCTATACCAGGGTTTATTTGTCTTAATTTTTTTAAAGCTCCTTCAAATTTTTTCTGTTGTTCTTCAAAAGCAGCAAGATTTTTTTCATTAGGCTTGTTATGCGGTGTTTTTTGAATGAGAGTTTCATACTGTTTTTCTAATGCTTTTAAACTACCGATTTTTTTCGTTTCAGGATCTTTGAAATTTTCTGGTTTTTTGAACCATTCTTCATATCGTTTTGCAGTTTTTTCACTAATTATTTTCTTACGTCTGGCTTCTCCTACTTTTATAATTGCTGCTTTTTCTGTTAAATCATAGTGTAATTTTTCATCACTTTCTTTTTTATCTATGAGTTTTTGGTAATATTTAATAGAAGATTCTTTTTCCATGAAATTCATTTCTTCAAAACTTCCCATAGCTTTTTTGAAACCTTTTTTATCAACTTTCCCTTCTTTGTTGGTGAAAACATTTAAAAGAGCTTTTGCTAAATCAGCTTCGCCTTCTATAAATCCTTCCCACATTTTGATATTATTTAGTCTTTGATTGAGATCTTGTGTTTTGTAGAAATCAATAAATTGAGCACGTCCTTTTTGACTAATTTTCCGTGTCGTAACTCCTCCAACAGTCATTTTGGCATCAAGATATGTGTACGCCTTAGCTTCTTCTCTTTGTAATGTTTTTGATTTGCTAAGTATTTGATTTTGTTCGCTTAAGTTGTTTGTAAGCAAAGCTCCTTGCATCATTTTTTTAATATTTTTATTGTCGTAAAGGGTGTCATTTACATTTTTGAAATGACTTTCTAATGATGCGATGTTGTAAAGAAATTTTTCTCTATTTTCTTTATTTAAATTATTAATAAGTTTGGATTTTTCAGGACCTCCTAACTCATATTTTTCAAATTTCCCTTCTAGTTGTTTGTAGACTTGACGTCTTGGGTAGAGGCCATTTTCATCTTTACTGTTTATGCCCTCGAAATCTAGTTTTAGCTTTTTAAATTTTCCTAGATTAGCATCTTTTTTGTTGCTTTCTTGGTCTATCCAGTTTTGATAGGACCTTGGATTGCTGACTAGATGCATGTTTTTGTCCAAAATATCTGTCATTTCTTTCTTAAATTCAGATCTTTCCGGAGCATCTGGTGTTAGTTCTTTTAGATCTTCTTTAGCTATTTCTTTGTCATTTTTCCTGTCATTTTCTATTTGCGCTGGAAGTTTTTTCAGTGATTCAATAGCCGCTCTTATCATTGTCGGACTGTCCAGTTTATCTATGTTGGTTTTTGAAATAAAATCATTAAGTTTTTGTTGATCTTGAATTTTTCCATCTAATAAAAGTGTGTCTTTTATTCTTTTGAAATCAGCTTTTGCTTGTTCACTTTCTGCAGCTAATTTTTTAGTGCTGGTGCGTTCTGCTTTTATGTCAGCAGTTTCTTGTTTTGTAAGTATCAGATCATCAAGTTTAGGTTGAGGACTGTCTTTTTTTTCCAATTGTTTTATGAGATCGTTAGCTTCGTTGTTTGTGTTATTTGAACTGTTTTCAAAAAAAATGCATCTATTCGACTTAAAACTAAATTGTCTTTTTTTGTTTAGCATTAGTTTTTGAGTATTAATAAGACATGCATTTGAGAGTATGTACTGTACAATCAATTGGCCTAAAAGTCAACGTTTATTGGGCTGGTTCTCGTGCACTTTGGTTGGAAGGTTTTGGAAGGCTAATTATAAACGTTTCTTCTGTGGGCAATTTTTAGAATAAGTAAAATTATAAATTTTCCGTTTGGTTTTTTGGAGAAAATAGCGCGGTATTGTCCAATACGAAAACGATATCTGTTTTGTTGTCTAGTTAGTTTTATGGCAAATTCTAGAGGATTTAACTGTTCGTTAAAATAAAACAGTTTATTAATGACTTGTTTTTGCGCTTGCTTTGGGAATTTTGATAAGTTTTGTTTAGCTGTGGCAGAAAGCTCAATTTTGTATATATTATTCATTATAAGTTAAGTTCTTTCTTTACTTCTTCAAGAGTAAAGCCTCCGTTTTTTTCCCAATCTTTTTCTGTTTGGTCTAATTCTGCCAAAAACTCTTCTTTTGTTTGAAGTGGTTCTAGAATTATTTGATTGTCTTTATTGATATTACAAATAACTCTTTTAACGCCAATTTGATTGCGTAGAGTCTTTGGAATTGTGATCTGGCCTCTGTCAGAAATTGTAAGAATCGTAGTCATTTTACGTAAATTACGTTATTTCAGTAAATATGATATCATGTTGTGTCGGTAAATGCAAAACTACACACAGGCGTTACTTCGTGCCGCTGCCAATCCATGCTAGTTCAAAAATGGATTTTTCTGTTGTGGCGATTTCTTCGCTTTCGATTATTACACCATGTAGTGAGTCTATTAATGAGATGTAGGCAATTTTGTTGCTATAGATTGTGATTTCACTTTTGAAAGGGTATTTGTCGGCAGGGACTAGGGTTGTTGTGAGAAGGTATTTTTTGGCTTGTGCTGCATAAGTGCGAGCCGCTTCTGTGTCTGGGAAAATGGCGCGGGCGTGCAGACCTTTTGCGGCACGGCGGATGGTGTAGTTTTTGAGATATGCAATTAGCTCAGGATTTTTAACGTCTGGGGCGCAGGAGTAGGCTAGTTTGTCTTTGCCTTCTTTGAGTGTGTCTTCGTAGATTTGTTTGATACCTTCGAGTCCTTCGAAATAGCGGACTTTCGGTTGAGTAGTGGAACGGTTTATTAATGCTTGGAATTGTGGAAGCAGTTTTTGAAAGTGGATTTTTTGAAGATTGGTTTCACGTAAACGTTGGTCTAACATTGCAAGTATTAATTCTGGGCGTTTTGCTTGGTAATATTTGATACGGTTTTTTTCGATTTGGTTTATGAACCCTTTGCGATTGAGGGTTTCTAGAATTGAATAAACAGTGGTTCTTGTAAGTTTAGATTTTTGAGAGATTGTGCTTACTGCATTTTCTCCTAAACCAAGCATGGATAGGTAGACTGTTGTTTCTTTGTCGCTGAGACCTAATTGTTGTAGGAAGTTTTCGAGCATTTGACGATGGTTGTCGACAGTTTATTTTGTTTTATTAAAGAGGGTTTTGGGTGTTTTTGCAATAGATGGTTTGACGTGGTGCGACATTGTGGAAGAATTGGAGCTATTATTTAGTAATTAAAAATTATGGCTAAGATCAATTTTGGAGGGGTTGAAGAAGATGTCGTTACTCGTGATGAGTTTCCGGTTTCTAAGGCGCAGGAGGTGCTTGGGAGGGAAACAGTTGTTGTGCTTGGATATGGAGTACAAGGGCCTGGACAGGCTTTAAATATGCGAGATAATGGAATTAAAGTGATTGTTGGACAAAGGAAAGGAGGAAAATCTTGGGATAAGGCGATTAAAGATGGATGGGTGCCTGGAGAGACCTTGCTTCCTTTGGAAGAAGCGGCTGAGAAAGGCACTGTGTTGATGTATTTACTTTCTGATGCTGGGCAAAAAGATTTTTGGCCTACTTTGAAACCTTATTTGACTCCAGGGAAGACTTTGTATTTTTCTCATGGTTTTTCTGTGACTTATAAAGATAGAACTGGTGTTGTTCCACCTGAGGGGATTGATGTTGTTTTGGCTGCACCTAAAGGTTCTGGGCTTTCTGTTCGTCGTAATTTTCTTAATGGAAGTGGAATCAATAGTTCTTATGCGGTGTTTCAAGATGCTAGTGGTAAAGCTGAGGAAAAGGCTATTGCTCTTGGTATTGCGCTTGGGTCTGGATTTTTGTTTCCTACTACTTTTGAAAAGGAAGTTTATAGTGATTTGACTGGGGAAAGAGGTGTTTTGATGGGGGCTATTGCTGGGATTATGGAGGCTCAATATAATGAATTGAGAAAAAATGGGCATTCACCAAGTGAGGCTTTTAATGAAACTGTTGAAGAATTAACACAGAGTTTGATTCCTTTGATTAGTGAAAATGGTATGGATTGGATGTATGCGAATTGCTCAACTACGGCTCAAAGAGGAGCTTTGGACTGGAAAGGACGTTTTAGAGATGCTACGGCTCCTGTCTTTTCTGAACTTTATGAAAAGGTGAAAAATGGGACTGAGACTCAGATTACTTTGGATAGAAATAGTCAGCCGGATTATCGTGAACGTTTACAAGAGGAGTTGGATGAAATTGCTAATAGTGAAATGTGGTCTGCGGGTAGAGAGGTGCGAAAATTGAGACCAGAGAACTGGGAAAAATAGTAATTGTATTAATAGAAAAGAGCCTCCCGCGGAAGGCTCTTTTTAAATGTGATTTTTGTTTATACTGAGCAGGCAGAAAATCCGCAGCTCAAGCAAAGCATGCATCCTTCAGCTATTTGAATGCCTGATGAACATTCAGGGCATTTTTTGCTTTTGATTATTTCTTTTTTATTTAAGGAAACATGTTGTCTTTCAGGTTCTGCTACTGGTGGTGGAGTTACTTCCACTGCTGTTTCTATTTTAACTTCTTTAACATTAGTTGTTTCTTTTGATTTGTCTTCTTCACCGTGGAGGTATAAAACTTGCTCTTGTCTTGAGCCATCTCTGTAGGTTGTGCATCCTTTTAATCCCAACTCCCAAGCTAATACATAACCTTGTTTGACATCATGTCTAGTTGCTGAATTTGGAAAATTAATAGTTTTACTTATGCTGTTGTCTACGTGTTCTTGGAATGCTGCTTGCATTCTTGTGTGAGCTTCAGCTGAAATATCCATTGCACATACAAATACTTTTTTTGTTTCTTCAGGAATTTCTGAAATATTTTGAATACTTCCTTCACTTTGGATTTTTTCTACTATGTCATCTCTGAATAATCCTATTTTTTTCAGTTCTGCTTCCAAGAAAGGATTTACATACATGAGTTTTTGACCGCTTAAAACTTGTTTGAAATATGCAAGTGCGAAAAATGGTTCTACACCTGAACTACAATCCAATAACATGGAGATTGAACCTGTAGGTGCCACTGTTGTTAATGCAGAGTTTCTCATTTTTATATTAGCCCTTTTTTTGTTGAATATACTTAAGTTCCAATTAGGGAAACATCCTTTTTCTTCTGCTAATTTTGTAGACATTTCATGTGAAGTGTCATTAATTAATCCCATTACTTTTCTAGCTACTTCACGCCCTTCTTCAGAATCATAAGCTATTCTCATTTGATAAAGCATATCGGCAAATCCCATAATTCCTAAGCCAACACGTCTGTTGTTGTGGAAAGTGTTATTTACTTTTTCTACAGGGAAATCAGATAGATCAATTACATTGTCTAGCATTCGAGTTGCTAATTTTGTGACTTTTTTTAGTCTTTCTTCATCAATTTTCCCATTCTTAACAAATTTTGCCAGGTTGATTGAACCTAAGTTACATACGTCTCCATCATGCAACCATTGTTCTCCACATGGATTTGTTGCTTCCAGTCTACCTAATTCAGGAACAGGATTGTTTCTGTTGGCAGCATCTGGGAAAAGAACTCCAGGTTCACCATTTCTCCAGGCTCCATCTATGATTTTGTCCATTAATTCAGAAGCTGTGATTGTTTCTTCTATTGCTTCTATGAATGCTCCTCTATCATTTCTAACTATACGTCTTGGTCTCATCTTTTGCCCGTTCCATTCACACATCCATGGTTCTTTTGAGTTACTCTTTACTTGTTCCATGAATTCATCTGTAAGACTTACAGAGATATTAAAATTCACAAGGCTTCCTTCTTCCCATTTTGCTTCAATAAATTCAAGAATATCTGGATGATCTACTCTCATTACTCCCATATTAGCGCCATGGCGACCTTGTTGTTTAATTACACCAAAAGATTCGTTATAGGCTCTAAGAAATGATACTGGTCCTGAAGCTACACCTTGAGTTTTGTTGGTAAGTTTTCCTGCTGGTCTTAGTAAATGCCATGCAAATCCTAAACCTGACCCGGCTTGTTGTAATAGAGCAGCATCGTGAAGAGTTTTAAAGATTCCGTCCATGCTATCTTCAAAATGTATTACTATACAGTTTGATACTAATCTTGTTTTTCCTCCTGCATTAGCGATTGTTCTTCCAGCTGGTATGAATTCAAAATTGTATAACATTTCTTTGAATTTTGCTTCCAACTCACTTATTTCTTTTGAGTTTTTTCCGTATTTTTCTTCTACTTTTGCGATGGCAAGTGAAACTCTGTTGAACATGTCTTCAGGGCTTTCATTAATTTCTCCATTTTCATCTCTTTGGAGGTATCTTGCAGCCAGAATACGCAATGCATTTTCGCTGAAAGGAAGTTTTGTTGTAGCTCCGTTCAAAATGTTTTCTTGAGCATTTCTTTGGTTTTTATGCTCAGCACGATAAAGTATGTATGCTTTTGCAGTTTTTGCATGTCCTCCTTCTATTAGAATTTTTTCTACTAAATCTTGAATTTGCTCTACTGTTGGAAGGTTTTCTTTATCTTTGAAGAATACCTCTAGTACAGCAGTTATCTGATTAGAGATTTGATTTGCTAGTTCTTTATCAGTACCACCTACTGATTCAGCGGCTTTCCATATGGCTGCTGTGATTTTATTTTGATCAAAATCAGCAATTTGACCGTCTCTTTTTTTAATTCTCTGAATGATAGGGGACATAATTTATACTTTTGTTAGAGGGTATTGTGTTTTTTTCATAGAAATGAGGGGCTACATATAGTGGGTGTCTTTGAATACACCATACGATATCTAGTGGGTAATTTCGATAATACAGACTTGAAATGGAAAGGAAAAGTGGAAGTTCTTAAATGCTGTTGACAGTAGGGTGGGGAGATTTTGTCATCTTTTGAATTTGTTTTTACGTATTGTATTTATAATTTGAGATAGTGTTTTTATTGTGTAATCTATGTCTTTTGCTGTGGTTTTGAGTCCCATTGTTAGTCTTAATGTACTTTGAGCTAAGTCTCTAGATAATCCAATTGCTGCTAGAACATTTGATGGTTTGACACTACCAACTTTGCATGCTGACCCTGTGCTTACATATATGCCTGCTTCGTCTAATTGTAATAATAAATTTTGTCCATTTATTCCTGAAATACTCACGTTTACGTTGTTTGGCAGTCTCTGTGTTCTATGTCCATTTAACTGCGTATTGTCAATTTGAAGAATACCTTCTATTAGTTTGTCTCTTAAGTTTATGAGTCTTTTGTTTTCTTCTTCTTTGTGAGCTTGTGCTATTTCCAAAGCTTTTGCAAAACCAACAATGGCTGCTGTGTTGTGAGTTCCTGGTCTTAAATCTCGTTCATGGCTGCCACCGTATAAAACTTTTTCGATTTTAATGCCTCTTTTTATGTATAAAGCTCCTGCACCTTTAGGGCCATAAATTTTGCTGCTGTTTATGGTCATTAAATCCACGTTTAGTTCTTCTATATCCAATGATTTTGAACAGGCACTTTGACATGCGTCCGTATGGAATAAAACTTCTTTGTCTTTGCATATTTTTCCTATGGCCTGAACGTCTTGTATTGTGCCAATTTCGTTGTTTGCGTGCATTATGGATACTAGAGTGGTTTCTGATCTGATTGCTGCTTCTAGCTCTTTTAAATCGATTATCCCTTCTTTGTTGACTGGTATATATGTTACTTCCCAGCCTTCAATCTCTAGTCTTTTGCAACATTCTTTTATAGAGGAATGTTCTATGTTTGAACTTATTATATGTTTACCTTTTTCTTTGTTTGCGCGAGCTACTCCTAAAATCGCCATGTTATTGGCTTCTGTGGCTGTTCCTGTGAATATTATTTCACTGGCTCTACAGTTTAGGATTTTTGCAATTGTTGAACGTGATTGATCTATGGCTATTAAAGATTTTTTGCCTTGCTGGTGTAGCGATTCCGCATTTCCATAGATTTCTGAAAAATATGGAAGCATGACTTCTAATACTTCATGGTGTACATATGTAGTGGCGGCGTGATCTAGATAAATTTCATGCATTTTGTTTGTTTAAGCAGACTCTAAATAATCTTTTGCTAGAAGTATTCCATTGCTTGAGCCAAGATCTTTGATCGCGCCATTTTGCAGTAGTTTTTGGATGTACTTCCATGGAATTATTGAGACTTCTATGTTTTCGTGAGGGTCTAAGTTTTGTTCTTGTACTTTTTTAGCATTTAAACCTATAAAAAAATGTACTTTATTAGTCATTATTCCTGCTGAGGAGTAATTTTCGGCCAATTTGATTAATGGATCTGTTTGATATCCTGTTTCTTCCATCAATTCACGTTCTGCTGCTATGGCCATATCTGTTTCATCTGGATTTATATACCCTGCCGGTAGTTCTAAATCTATTGCTTTAACAGGATGTCTGTATTGCTTAATGAGAATTAACTCTTTTTCAGGTGTGAATGCAGCAATAATTGCGGCGTCGGCCCTGTCAATGCTGTAGTATTCTTCAACAATATTGCCGTCAGGTTTTTGACATTTTGATCGTTTTATACTAAAGAAATCGTTTTTATATACTGTTTTTGAATCTAATTCTTTCCATTTCATGAATAGATAATAAATGTGATTGTTGGTGGGGCACAAGGGGATTTTAGGAAGTGGTGCCGTCCTTGAAGGGTTGACAGATTTGCTTTTTCTTGTTAGGCTTTTCTCTTTTTACTTTTACTTATGTTGGGAAGATTGAAAGAAAAATTGGGAGATGTTAAAAGCTTTGCAGGCAATGCTGCTAATGTTGTAGCTGGAGAAGTTTTTGATGTTGGTGGGCGTTTGGCACAGAAAGGGTATGATGTTGCTTCTGGGGCTGCCAGGTCTGTGGTCGATTGTGGTGATTCTACTGTTGGAGGATTGAGGTCTAAATTTGGTGAAGAAGTTGGTCGTGGTTTGAATGTTCTTCGTGAGGCTGGAATTATACATCCTATAGATTATGAAAGATTAGCTGTGATGCAAGTTGTTGGAGAACGATTGGGGAAACTCCCAGATTCTGAGTTTTCATCTGAATCTTATTATCCTGTTGATGCTGTTGGTTTAAATACTGGTGTTTTGAATAAAGATATTGCAGAATCAATTTTGCTTACCTGTTTAAATGGAAAAGCGGCAGCGAGTCAAAGTTTTTCAAATCTTTTAAAATCAGCTTTAGCTTATCCATTTTCAAATGATGTAGATATTGATGAAGTGAAAATGTTATTACTTGATCCTAATTTTCTTAGGCCCATTGTTTTAAATGTTATAAATCCAACTTCCTTAACTACTAATGCTGTAGATTTTGTTGCACAAAATTATCGAAAAGCAATTAATGCTGTTTTGTGCAGAGATGGTTGTGTGGATTCGGATTTATTGCCTGTTACTGATGCAGTTGCTAATGAATTAGATCTTTATTGGGGGCAGTTTTGTGATGAATATGATTCTAAAAATACTGAGGCTTCTTTTGATATATTTATTCGTAAATTGAGGAAGCTTGAATGTTTTTCTAAATATGATGTGGATTCTTGGTTGTTGACGAAGGTTGATGAATTAGTAGAACTTTTGCAGCCGCATATATGTTTACAAGTTATTGATGCTTATAATTATCATGCTTTGGCTGAAGGACGTGCTTCTTTTTTAAAGGGCTATGTTTCTAAAATTGTGAAAAAATCTTCTAATGGAGTTACTATTGATATGGGAAGACTTGAGTATTTTTATAAGTATCATTTGAAAAAAATGGTTCCAAATGGAGGTGAATTTTCTGAGATTAGGGCTGATTTTTTGAACATTGTTGCGAAACATATAAGAACAATTAATCCTGATGGTTTTACTCTGTATTTTGGAGATGAAACTTTTGAATTTGAGAATTTGTATGGATTGATTAATGGAAGTAATGGGGATAAGGGCTGTGATCAATTGCTGACTGAGTTTTTGTGGAATGGTGATCATTTTGGTGGTTTGCCTACAGTTGGGGCTGATCCTGGTTCTGCAGTGCCTTATCACATATCACAACAGGCTAGAGGGTTTGCGGAAAGACCTGATGAATACCTTAAAGATATGTTTAATGCTCCAGGTCAAAGTGAAGAGGACTTAAATGAGCATTTAGATGAAATGTTTACTCGTGTTAATAAGTATCTTAGATTACTTGGAGTTAGTGGATCTAAAATAGATGTAGTGCGTGAATGTGATGATTATGCTGAATTAATAAAAATGGCTGCTGATAGAAATTTAAATAAGCCAACACGTTTTGCTGCGAGAGTTAAAAGTGAATTAGTACATTTGTATAGTTATTGTAAAAGGCATCCTTCTTTTGTTCATAGAGAGGCCTATGCTTCTGCGCTTGAGAAAAAGTTAGAGTCTATGGGGTTGACCGTCGAAGAAAAATGTTCTGTTGAATATCAAGAACGCTTAATAGTGATTAAAAAAATTGGTGGAGATGAAACTAAGCTTATTGCTTTGATAAATTTTGATGAAGATAAGGAGGCGAAAATTCCTGAAGGATGGGCGTTGATAAAGAAAGATGAATTTGGAAATAATAAATCTTTTGACTTAACTAAAGCTAGTTTTGATGGGACTTCTTGTTATCTTGTGTCTGAAGATGGAAAATTTGTTCATGCTAAATCTTTAACCTCATTAGTTGGTAAGATTGTGCGTAAAGGTGATGGAGTTGAGAAATTAACTGATTTACAACGTATGACATTTGTTGCCAATAATGTTGATGATCTTAATGAATTAGCTCAGAAATTGTATAAGAGGTTTACTGAATCTGGAATGTCTGTGCGTGTGGAAAATAGATATCCTGAGGTGGAAATAAAGGATGTTAATTATGTTCCAAGTCATCACATGTCTAATGATTATCGTTATATAAAATTTGTTTGTTATCCAACCTGTGCTTTGGAGGATGGTACTGTTGTTAAACCTCATTTTGAATGTAGACTTTTGTTGAGAGGTGATTTAGCTCAAGAGAGGTCTGATGCAGATTGTGGACATGGTGTATATGAGGCAAAAAGAGCTAAATGGGAAGCTGCTGCGATGACTCCGCGTAGTATTTATCCTGAAGATTGGCGGGTTGTACCAGCAGAGTCATATTCTTTGGCTGGTTCGAAAGCTAAACATATATTTGGTGGTGATGAGAAGTATCTTAAAGTTTTGGAGGCATGTGGTATTGTGCTCAGTTAGGGGGGGAGGTTGAAAAAAGACTGTTTTTGACTGTTGTAAGGTTTTGGTAGTCCCAAGGGGAATCGAACCCCTGTTTTCAGGATGAAAACCTGATGTCCTAACCACTAGACGATGGGACCTTGTTGTTAATTTTGCACTTAAAATGCAGAAGTTAGTATAGGGATTAACTCTCTAAAGTCAAATTAAATTCGATTGTCTTCTTTTGTAACATATTCTTTTGTTTGTGGTTGCTCCATTGTACTTACTTTATTATTTTCTCCAACCTTTGTGTAAGTAGTGGAATTTGTGATTTTGGTTTTAAGATTTCCGTTAATTATTTTTAAATTTTCGTTTTCTAATTTGGCTTGTTCCAATGTGTATCCTTTTTGTGCACTTTGGTTTGTTAATATTAAAAAAGCTGATGTTAGAACAATTATCATTAATGTAAGTGTTGTTATTAATGCACGAATAGTTCGTTGAGTTTCGTTTCTGAGTGTTGTTTTAACTCTTCGTTTAGGTCTTGAATTGTATTCAATAACACTCATGGCGAACTAATTATCTCGTATTGTGCATTTATAACTCCTGTACTTAGTTTGGCTATTTTTTCAAAAGCTGCTGATGATAGATCTATTACACGGCCTGGACCATATGGACCGCGATCATTTATTTTCACGTCTATTGATTTTCCATTTGCTAGATTGGTTACGCGCACCATTGTACCCAAAGGTAGTGTTTTATGAGCGGCTGTCATCAAGTTGTAGTCAAAAATTTCACCTGAGGCAGTATAGTTTCCTTGTAGGGCTGCTCCATAGTAAGTTACTTTACCAAAATTGAAGCCTTCTTCTGATTTCATTAATCTGTAAATGATTTCAGCGGTATAACCTCTGGTCATTTTTTGGTTTGGATTTACAATATTGCTTGAATATACGTTTATTATACCTTTTGATGCTGCTTCACTGGTGTATTTTGTATACCAGGACTCTGAATAAGTATCTTCGTATAAATAATCTTCTAAAACTTGATATTCTTTGTTTTGATCATAAGATTCTAATAATATTTTTAAAACTTCTGCCAGATTTACTATCATGTTCGCTTGAAATGTTCCGTCTATTTTACCGTTTATTATGTTTTTTTCTTTAGCAAAATGGACATATGGTGCGAACCAATCTGTTTTTGAAACATCTGGGAAAGGATTAGACTCTAGAGTTGGAAGATTATTTTTTGATATTGTTTTTGTTGCCAGCAATATCATTTTTAGGGCTTCTGCGCGATTTATTTCTTGATATTGTTTGAAAGTATTATCTTCATATCCTTCAATAATTCCAGCTTCTTTAAGTGCATTTA
>CAYORB010000001.1:46181-63917 GCA_964406295.1 uncultured Candidatus Peribacteria bacterium
CCTATTAGTAGGCTTGGATTGTCGCTTTCGATATTAATCGAAAAATCATCTTTTTCATCTTCTTCTACGGTTACTTTAGTGTATTCTGCTCCTATCTTTTCAAGAATTTCTATCGTAAGGTCTTTTAATTTCTCATCGATATCCATTTTTTATATAGTTAATTTAATATTTTAATTTTCTATTACTCTGACTTTCACCTCTTCTTTAGTTTTGCTACTGCTTTTATTCACAAAAAGCTGTTGTACTATGCCATAAATTGTCGAAGTTCCCCAGTAAATTCCTACACCGGCTGGCATTGATGCTGTAAATACGGCTATCATTACTGGCATTACATAGCTCATCATATTGCTTGCCATAGCCATTTCTTTGGCCATTCCTTTTCCTTTTTTAGATTTTCCTTTTTTGGCTAAAGTTAGTTTCATTTGGAAAAATTGTAATCCACCAACTACTAAAGGTAGTACGTAAAGGTTTGTTTTGGTTAGATCAAGAATTCCAAGAAAATTTATATTTATATCTGATAATCCAAAATTTTCGTATTGTTGGTACAGTAAATGTGCGCTGTCTGGATTTAACCCGTTCCTGACTACATAGAAAATTGCTATTAAAAAAGGAAATTGTAGTAACATAGGTAAACAGCTACCCATTGGATTTACTTTTGCGTCTTTCCATATAGCCATTGTTTCGGCAGCAATTTTTTGTTGATCTCCTTTATATTTTTGTTTAATTTTTTCTAATCTTGGTTGAATTTCTTGCATTTTTTTCTGTGATCTCATTGCTTTTTGAGATGGTACAAGAAGAATAGTACGTATGATTATTGTTAATAATATAATGGCCCATCCTAATCCATGACCTGGAAGAGTTGCTGCTATATATATTAGTCCGTTGTACATTGGTCTGTAAAATACGCCATTCCATAGTTGTTTTAAAATTCCCGGTTCTACCACTATGAATTCATTTGTGCTTATTGTTTTTAATTCATTATTTAATGTAGTTTCCAACTCAATTCTAAATCTTCCTTTTTCTGAAAATAGGGCGTTATTCCAGTTTGTGTAATTGATTTTTGTTTCTTCTCCAGGCAATAGTTCTATATCTTCTGCATTTGAACAGTCTAATTCTGGGGTAGCTTTTTTTTGTATCCAATCATTATTTTCATAACGCAATACCTTGAATGGTTCTCTTGGACATTCATTTTCTATTACAACTTTATTTTTCGTATTATTTTCTAGATCTATGGTTACAATTTGTCTAGTACTGTATTCGATATCTGTGGTTGTAAATACAAGATTCCCTGAATTTGCTGCCAATTGTTCTTGTTCATTTTGACAACTTTTCATTCCATAATTAATTACAATAAAAATTGCTAAGAAAACTATGGTGTTTTTTGCTATTTGATTTAGTTTATTTGTGTCCATTGAGAATATGTTTACTTATGTCTGATTGAATATTTTGGTAAGTAGCATTTATGATTTTTTTCTTTGGTATTAGAATGTAGTCATAACTGATTTCTTCTTTCTTTGGTATATTAGTGCGAATTGATTCATATACCTGCCTTCTTAATTTATTTCTTTTTACTGCTTTTGCATCGATTTTCTTGCTGATAATAACACGATAACGAGAAAATCCCTGCTCGTTTTTTTTATAGCGTATGATGAAAAGTTTAGAGGTGGATTCTGCACCTTTTCTTAAAACGTAGGGGATTGATTTGCGTGGAACCCTATGTGAGGTAGAGATCACTTTATATTACTTAGAGTGTTTTTTATAGGTAAGGCGTTTTCTGCCTTTTGCTCTTCTGCTTTTTAAAACGTTCATTGACTTTAGTAGTCTCTTTAAGAAACCATGTCTTCGTCTTCTTCTAATCTTTGAGGCTTTACTTTGCATTGTTTATGTGTGATAAGTACTTATTTTTGCCCTTTTAGCCAGGCGATTCTATATGGTCAACACTATTAAGTCAAATACTTTTATTGATTGCTTTACAATGAAAGCTTATTCTTGTATATTCTTCTTAAATTCTAATCTATTGGAGTATGTCATTAAAGGCGAATTACGAATTTCTGTTTGTCGGTAAAGATGAGACTAGTTTCCTGGAAAATTATTCATATGATTTGTTTCAGGACCATGGGGAAAGGAGTGGCCAGGTTTTTATTAATCTTGAGGTTCAAAATAATCCAGTAGATGCTGCAGAAATAGGCACTATGATTTTTGAAACGATGCAAAAGGTGTTTTTTGAGCATGTTGATTCTGATCCGTATGAAAGATTTGAGTCGGCTCTTAAAGCTGTTAATGTGGTTTTGTCTGAATTTAAATCTCAAAAATTATCTACTTACATAGGCAATTTAAATGTAATTGTTTCTGCTATTGTTGGTGATAAGCTTTTCTTGAGTCAATGTGGTGATGCTGAAGCGTATTTGATTAGAAAAAGATTTGTTAGTGTTGTAAGTGAGGGCTTATCTGATGATCTGTCTGAAAGTGAAACTTTTGGCAATATTGCTAGTGGACAAATTGAGGCTGGAGATTTCGTGATGTTTTCTTCTACCAGACTGCTTAGATATATTAGTAAGACTGATTTGGCACAATGTGTTAATAAAAAGAGTATTGTTGAGTCTTTGGATGATGTGAAGGATGTTCTTTCGACTGAAAGTCTTGGAAGAGTTGGTTTAACTGGTTTGCTTTTTTCGAAAGTTACTAAGGCTGAAGAATTAGGGTTTGAAAATCAAGTAGACACTGCAAATAGAGGAATTATGGAATCTGGTGATTCTAGAATTGCTACACAAAAAGAAACTCTTACTGGAAAATTTGTTTCCGTATCAAAGAAATATACTAATAGGGTTAAATCAAATGGTGTGAATCTTTCTGGTGTATATGAATGGTTTTCTGATTTTTATAAAAGTTTGTTTTCGAAAAATTTTGGTAAGGACAAGATTTTGGCACTTTTGATTTTAGTGATTCTTGTTTTGACGATTGGTATATTTATCGCAAGTGGACAACAGGCTCAAAGGGATGAAATAGAAAAACTTGATCAAGTTTTGATATCAGTTCAGGATAGAATTTCTGAATCTGCGACTAAGGGGAATTATGATAAAGATGTTGCGAAAACTATTTTGGATTCAGCTTACTTAGATGCTAAATCTGTTTTGGATTCAGGTATTTATAGAGAAAAGGCTACTTTATTGTTATTGGAAATAGAGGATGCACGAGATAAATTGGATAATGTTCAGAAAATTGAAAATCCAGTTGTTTTAACTGACTTGTCGGCCAAAAAAGCAGATATGAATGCTTTAGGTTTTGCTTTAGTGGATGATAAGGTTTTTATTTATGAAAAAGGTTTGGTGTATGAATTGATTGTAGATCAACTTCAGGATTCTTTAGTTATTGATGAGGAAGAAGATGTGATTGCTGCTACGGGTTTTGATAATAGAAAGTCTGTTGTTTTTCTTACAAAATCGGGGAAATTAATTGAGTATAAAGATGGTGCCATGTCTTTTATGGATAATGAAGATGGTGCTTTTATGAAAGGTGATGCCATTGCTGATTGGAGTAATAGGATTTATATGTTGGATTCAGAAAATAATCAAATATGGCGTTACACTTACAAGGGAACTAGGGATAAATTTGGTGTTGCTGAAGAATATATTGCTGATGGTGTTGATCTTTCATCTTCTGAGGATTTGGCAATTGATGGAAGTGTTTATGTTTTGGAAAATACTGGTGATGTTTTGAAATTTTATGCTGGTGATAAACAAGAAATGTTTATAAATAATGTGCCTTCTAATGTTTTTAGCAATCCAACTGCTATCTACACAAATGAAAAACTCGATAATGTTTTTGTCCTTGATGGTGAAGAGGAAAGAGTCTTTGTGTTTATGAAGGATACAAAGACAGGGAATTTAGTTTATAGTACACAATATCATTTTGCAGGTGTTGGCGCTATACGTGATATATATGTGGAGGGTAACACAATGTATTTGTTGACTAAGGATAAGGTTTTGAGTGTTGCGCTTTAAACTTAATTAATTAGCTCTATTGCTTCTATTGCGATTTGTTTTTCTTCGTCTGTTTTTATAAGCATTACTTTTATATGGCTGTCTGTGCTGGAAATTATTTCTTTATTTATTTTGTTTGCTTTTGTGTCTAACTTTAAACCTAGAAACTTTAAATATTGGCAAACTTGTTTTCGTATATACCATGCATTTTCTCCTATTCCACCTGTGAAAACTAATAAATCTAATCCATTCATAGCTGCTGCGTATGATCCGCAATATTTGGCGATTTGATAGGCTAGGATTTGAATTGTGAGTTTGGAATGTTCGGATTTTTCATCAAATATTTCACGCATATCTGAGCTTATTTTTGAAAAGCCTTTAAGACCGGATTTTTCATTTAAAATTTCGTTTGCTTTTTCGTTACCTAATTTTTTTGCTAATTGTATTGCGATTGCGGGATCAATAGATCCACATCTAGTGCCCATCATTACACCTTCTAAAGGTGTAAATCCCATGCTGGTGTCTACTGATTTTCCGTTTATACTTGCGGTAATGGAAGAACCATTTCCTAGGTGGCATGAAATTATTTTTGCATTTTTTTTGCGAATTGTTTTTAAGGCTTGAGATATTACGTATTTATGACTGCTACCATGAAACCCATAACGTCGTATTCCTTTTTTCTCGTACATGGAATAGGGAAGTCCGTATAAGTATGCTTTTGGTTCTATGCTTTGATGGAATGCTGTGTCAAATACTGCTATGTGCTTTGCTTTAGGTAGAAATTTTTGACAAATTTTGATTGATTCGAGATTGATAGGATTGTGTAATGGGGCAAGTTTTGAAAGTTTTTTAATGTCTTTTATTACTTTTGCGTCTATTTTTACCGCTTTGTGATATTTTTCACCTCCATGAACAACTCTATGTCCTACTATTTCTATGTTTTTCTTTTCAATTTTTGTGAATAGAAGTTTGATTGCTTCTTTGTGATTTTTTATATCTGTCTTTTGTTTAGTATTTATTTTACCTATTTTATCAATATGAAAATCTGTGAGATTTTTTATTTTATTTCCATTTATCTCAAAAAGACTTGCTTTTAGTGAAGAAGAACCTGAATTTATTACTAAAACTTTTATATTATATGACTTTATATATTGTTCCACCTATTTTGGGTTTCATGGATGTTTTTATTCCTATTTCACTTCCTGTAAAAGCTGTTCGTTTTTGTTTGTTGTCTATTTGCATTGATGTTATTTCTTGTTGAAATAGACCGTTGATTTTTTCTATTAATATAATATCACCAATTCTAAGTGGACTTGTTAGTTTGAGAATTGTTACATTCAATTTTTCAAAATATCCTTCACAGCTACCACAGGTTTTCATTTCTTTTATTGTTGTTGGTTCTGCTAATGAAGATTTTGTTGGTTCAATAAATGTTTTTTCTAATGAATCTGTATTTGGAATTGCTAATTCGTTTTCTGGATCGATTGGTTCTAATCTTTTCCTTGTTACTTTACGAGGTTTTTTAGGGGTCTTTTTTATTAAATTTGTTTTACGAGCTTGTGCTGAAATACTGCGTTTTCTTTTATATGCAGGAATATTGTGTATGTTCGAATCTGGCATGAATGTGGGTTATTCTGTACAATCGCAAGCTGTGAATGCGACCATATTTACTATATCATGATAGTTACATCCACGCGATAGATCGTTGATTGGCTTAGCTAAGCCTTGAAGTATAGGTCCAATTGCTTGAGCTTTGGCTAATCGTTCAACTAATTTATAGGCTATATTTGCCGCTTCCAGGTTTGGAAATATTAGTACGTTGGCGTCGCCTTGGATTTGTGACTTTGGGCATTTGATTTTTGTGACGCTTGGGACAAGAGCTGCATCGACTTGTAGTTCGCCGTCTATTGTTATGTCTGGCCGTTTTTTTCTTATGATGGCGAGAGTTTCTTTGATCTTGTCTACTTTAGGATGATTGACGGATGAAAATGTTGAGAATGACAATAGGGCAACTTTAGGTGTTAGGCCGAATTTTTTGGCTGTTTCTGTGCTGTCTATAGCAATATTGGCTAGTTCTTCTGGGGTTGGTTCTATGGTTATGGCTGCATCAGCAAAAAGTAATAATCGTTCTTCCATTACCATGAAAAATATCCCTGATACTTTGTGAAATTCTTCTTTTGTTTTTAAGATTTCCAGTGCTGGTCGAATTGCAATTGCAGTTGGCTGTGTTGCGCCTGTGACCATGCCGTCAGCGTATCCCATATGTACCATCATTGTACCGAAATAGTTTGGGTCTTTTACTATTTTGGTGGCTTCTTTCAGGCTTATGTTTTTATGGGAACGAAGTTTTTTATATTCGTTTGCGAATTTTGGTATCCAATCTGAAGTTTCACTGTCATGGTCTTTACCTAACAATATAGGAATTGCTATGTTTTCTTTGATTATTTCCTCACGAGCTTTGAGTATACGCTCATCTTTTCCATCCCTAAGGACTATTCTTTTTAGATTAGTGGATGCTTTTTTGCGAATTGCTGTTAAATATTTGTGCATGAGGAGGGGGAGTGATTTTATTCCGTAATTTCTGCTATCGCTTCTTTTGCTTCTTCTACTTTTTCTAAAGCATTTGTTACTTCTTCTATTGTGTTTTCTACTTTTTCTTTTGTTTCTATGTATTTGGTTGTGATTTCCTCTATTTTTTCTACTATGTTGTCGTAAGCCTTGAGTCCATCATCTAATGTTTGTTCTGCTTCTTGCAAAAAAGCGCATCCAGATAAACTTATTGCTGCTAATGCTAAAACTATATATTTTTTCATTGTTTTTTTGTGAAAATCTTTTTAAAATTACCGTCAAATTTAGTCAGGAAATTTTTGATATCTAGAACGTCGTTTTCAGAGATTTTGTCGTGAAGTTTTTGATGTTCTCTGTATTGCACTTCAAGTTCTTCAGCTGTTTCTTTTTTGTTTGTTTGAAATACTGTTACTATTGCAGATGATTCACATTTACTGCATTTCATTTCAAATAATGCTTCTTTTTGAGTGCTTGCAATTATGTAAATATCAGTTTCTTTGTATTTTTTCTTACATTGAACACATTTGCTTGTTTTCTTCAGGTGATTTACTGCGCTTTTTACCTCTGAGAAGTTCATTTGAGTTTTATTAATGCTGTTTTAATTCTGTTGATTGATTCTTCTTTGCCTAATGCCCATGCGAGTTCAAATACTCCCGGTGAAAATTGTTGTCCGCTGAGAGCAGCTCTTAAGGGCCATAGTAATTGACCATTTTTGACTTCAATTTTCTGCACTGTTTCCATTAATGTGCTGTGTAGTTCATCTTGACTCCAGTTAGCCAATTTTTCAAGGTTTGTGAGTCCAGCTTCTAACGATTTCTTTGCCTGATTTAAGTCTACTCGCATTTTTTCATGAGTCAATAATTCTTTGTCGTATTCTGCTAGTTCATAAAAACAAAGTAAATGCTCTATTGTTTCTTTTTGATTTTTTAGAATTTTTTCTTCTAATGTAACTAAAGCTTTTAAAAGCTTAGCATTATTTTCTTTAACTTCTTCTGATAAATCATTTTCACAAATTTTTAATAAAGCTTCTCCTCTTTTTTGCATAAATTCATCTTCTTTTGATTGTTCTGAAAACTTGTATTTGTATTGACCTTTGCGAACTTCTGTAATTTCAACATTTGGATCTATAGCTATTGATATAGTTTCTAAATTTTCTATATGTCTTTGTTTTTTCCAACGCCAATTGAACCAGTCCAGTTTTTCTAAATTAAATATTGCTCCTGCTTTGTGCACTTTCTCTAAAGAGAAAACTTCTTCTAATTCTTTAAGTGTAAAAATTTCCCTTTCTTCACCGCTTCCAGGGTTCCAACCTAGAAATACAATGAAATTTATAATCGCTTCTTTTAAATACCCTTTTTGAATGTATTGCTCAACTGCTACGTCGCCTTGTCTTTTTGAAAGTTTGGTTTTGTCAGCGTTTAATAGCAGTGGGATATGGGCGAATTCTGGTACTTCCCAGCCAAAAGCGTGATAAAGTGCTATGTGTTTTGGTGTTGAAGGAAGCCATTCTTCGCCTCTTATTACATGACTTATTTCCATAAAATGATCATCGATTACGTTTGCAAGATGATATGTAGGAAAATTGTCTGATTTCATTAACACTTGATCGTCTATTGTTTTACCATGAAATTGAACATTGCCTCTTATTAAATCTTTGAATTTTATCAATTCATATGGGATTTTTTGTCTAATCACAAAAGATTCTCCTGCATCTATTTTTTCTCTAATTTCTGACTCAGGAAGGTCTAAGCATTTTCTATCGTACATTGTTGCTTGCTTATTTTGAGTTTGTCTTTCTCTCATTTCATCTAATCTTTCTTTAGTACAAAAACATCTATAGGCATGGCCTGTATCTATTAATTTTTGAGCGTATTCACGATACATCTCTGTTCTTTCTGATTGTATATATGGGCCTAAATCACCTTTTTGTTTTATTTGACCACAATTTGTTCCTATGCGTGGTCCTTCATTATATTCTAAATCGTGCCAGTGTAATGTTTTGATCAGATTTTCTAAAGCACCTTCTACATATCTAGATTGGTCAGTGTCTTCAATTCTTAGTATGAATTGTCCATTATTTTTGCGTGCGAATAAATATGCATATAGGGCGGTTCTTAGTCCTCCTACGTGCAAGTATCCTGTTGGTGATGGTGCAAAACGTGTTCTAATCATAGCGATGGGATTATACAGAAGTAAATTACAGCTGCAAAGGTGACTTTTACTAGTCAGTGACTTTATTTATAGGTATATTTATTTAGTATATGGCAACAAGAAAAAGAAGTACAACCAGGAAAACGCGACGGCCTGCTGCCAGAAGAAGAGTTAGGCGAAGGAAAATGAGTATAAAGGTGAAGCCGGCAGTTGCGAGAGAGATTTGGTCTATTGTTTATTTCTCACTTGGAATTTTAACAATTTTGAGTTTGCAAGGAACTTTTGGGATTGTTGGTGATCTTTTTGTTAATTCTTTTAGCCCTATTCTTGGTTGGGGGATGTATATAGTGCCTGGAATTTTGATTTTACTGTCAGCTATGATGTTTTTTTCTAGGAAAGTGCATTTTGGTGGTGCTAAAATTTTTGGTTTGTTTTTGTTTATGGTTTCAATTTTAAGTGTTTTCCATTTATCTGTGCCAATTGAAAGTATTTATGATTATGCTGCGAATGGTACTTATGGTGGCTATACTGGTTTTGTGACCAACTTTTTATTATTAGAAGTTTTGGGAGTTGGTCGTATAGCGGCTGCTGTGATTTTTATTTCTATGTTTTTGACTTCAATTTTATTAGTGTTTGAAATTTCAATGAAAGAACTTGTGGCTTTTCTTATTCCAGATATTAAGATTGAAGTTGTAAATGAGCCACGTAAGCCTAGGGCTGAAAGATTAAAATCTAAGCAAGATTCTGTTATTGAAGGTGAAGCTCTTCAGATTGAGCAACCGGAAATTATGATTCATAAAGGAGTGCATGGGGGAATTAAAAATAAAAAGAAAATTGCTGATGTTATTTATGAAGATGAAGAAACTGAAAATGCAAGTAAACAATTAAAAATTGATGATGCTTTGGCTGAGAAAGTTACCGAGGATTTGACGCGTAGTGAAATGGCAACTGAAATGGAAGTTGATGAAAAATGGGAGTTTCCTTCTTTGGGGTTATTAAAGAAAGGGGATAGTAATGTGACTGTGGATGATAAAGTTTTGATGTCGAATGCGGATACGATTAAAAAGAAGTTAAAACAATTTGGAATTGAGGTTGTGATGCATGAAGTGAATGTTGGGCCTACTGTTGTTCAATATACTTTGAAACCTCATGAAGGTGTTAAATTGTCAAAAATCACTTCACTTAAAAATGATTTGGCTTTGGCTTTAGCTGCTGAGAGAGTGAGGATTGAGGCTCCAATTCCAGGCAAATCTTTAGTTGGTATTGAGGTTCCGAATGCTTATAGAGCTGTTGTTCATTTAAGAGAAATTTTAGAATCTGCTCAGTTTGTTGATGCTCAATCGAAGTTAAGTTTTCCTCTTGGTCGTGATGTTTCAGGTAAACCTATTATTGCGAATCTTGAAACTATGCCTCATTTATTAATTGCAGGTGCTACAGGTTCCGGTAAATCAGTAGCTATGAATACTTTTTTAACTGCCTTGCTATATCAAAATGCTCCTAAGGATTTGAAGTTTATTTTGATTGATCCAAAACGAGTTGAGCTTTCTTCTTATAATAATATTCCACATCTTCTTACACCTGTAATCCAAGATCCTGATAAGGCTGCTATTTCTTTGCGCTGGGTTGTGGCTGAAATGACGCGCAGATATACTGAACTTTCAAAGCATAAGGTTCGAAATATTCATCAGTTTAATGACTTGAAAGATGTTAATACTTTGCCGAGAATTGTTGTAGTAATTGATGAATTAGCTGATTTGATGATGGCTGCTGGAAAGGAAGTTGAAGCTTCGATTTGTAGGATTGCACAAATGGCTAGAGCTGTTGGAATTCATTTAGTTATTGCTACTCAAAGGCCTTCTGTAGATGTTATTACAGGTTTGATTAAGGCAAATATTCCTGCGCGTATTTCTTTTGCGGTTAGTTCTTCAATTGATTCACGAACGATTTTGGATAGTATTGGTGCTGAAGATCTTTTGGGGCGAGGAGATATGCTTTATTTGCCAACTGGTGTAAATAAACCTGTGAGAATCCAAGGAATATATGTATCGAATGAAGAAATTAATAGAGTTACGAATAGAATTAAATTGACTATTGAACCGACTTATAATGAATCTATTGTTTCTTCTGAAACAGCGAAGCAAAAATTATCCGGTGTTCCGGATTCAAAAGCAGGTAGTGATTATGATTCTATGTATGAACCTGCTTATGAATTGGTTAAGGAATCTAGAAAGGCTTCAGCGTCATTGTTGCAGAGGCGTTTGAAAGTTGGCTATGCAAGGGCTGCGCGTTTAATAGATCTTCTGGAAGAAAATGGTGTTGTTGGACCCGCAAATGGTGCTAAACCTAGGTCTATATTGGTGGAGTAAAATGGTGTTTTTAGAACCCTTCCAGTCCGCTTGAGACTAGGCTTATTCCTATTACGAATAGAATGGTTCCTAATATGAGACTTCCCAATATTCCCCAGCTTACAATTCGTCTGTAGCTGTTTTTTGGGCAATAATATAAACCATAGGCTACACATAGTAGTGATAAAATAATTCCTAGCCAAAGACCTTTTGTTTCTAAAAGCTGTATGCTGGTCCCTAAAATAACACTACTTATAAAAACACCTAAAAGAATTAATGTCACTTTTGTTATGAAATTAACTTTTTTGATTTGGCTGGTGGTAATATTTATTCTCATGCGAAGTATTGTATCGCATTTTCGAATATTTTCAAACCAGCTCCTCTTTTTGGAATTTCTTTTCCTGCTCTAATTAGTTTTTCTTTTTCAAGAGGCCAGCTTTCTTCGTTTGTGAATGAATTGTTTCTTTCAGGATGAGGCATAAGTCCTAATATGCGTCCTGATGGGTCGCATATTGCGGCAATGTCGTCCATGGCTCCGTTTGGATTTTCTGGAAATTGTCCGTTTGCTGGCGATCCATCTGGCATTACGTAGCGCATGACTATTTGGTCGTTTTCTTTCATTTTGTCATAAGTCGATTGATCTGTGTAGAAATTTCCTTCGCCGTGAGAAATAGGCATTCGTATGAAATCTATGTTTTTAGTCCAAATACATTTTGATGAATGGTTTTTCATGTTTACCCATCTGCTTTGTAATCTGGCTGTGTTGTTATGCATAAGCGCTGCTTGTCTTTCACCATATTTCCCGTCTATTGCTGGTGCTAATCCTAGGTTTGCTAGCATTTGAAAACCGTTGCAAATACCTATAACTAATTTATCTGCTTCAGCGAATTTTAGGACTTCTTCTTCCATGTTGTTTCGAAGTCTATTTGCGACAGCATTGCCTGAGCCGGTGTCGTCAGCGTAAGAAAAACCTCCAGGAAGCACTAAGATTTGATAGTTTTCCAGTTTTTTTTCTCCATTTATTAAATCGTTGATATGTATTATTTCAGTTTCAGCTCCAGCCCATTGAAAACAAATCGCTGTTTCTTCTTCAGAGTTGATTCCATAACCTGTAATTAGTACAACCTTTGGTTTCATATTTTTAATATCCTTTAAATGTTTTTCTATATGCTTTTTCTAAATTATCTAAATCTGTGTCTATCATGTTTTTGATTTTAAAATTTCTGTCTTCGGTGACTTTTCCTATTTTATATAATGGAAATTCTTTGAACATTGTTTCAAATTCTTCTTCTTTGTTTGGATCAATTGTTACAACAAAACGTGATTGTGATTCTGAAAAAAGCAAATTGTCATTACGTTCGAGTTGAGGCAGAGGACTTAAATCTAAGTTCATTCCAAGTTGTCCCGCTATCGCTTTTTTGGCTAGTGTTACAGCAAGGCCTCCTATGTTTGGACTAAGAGCTGAGGCTATTAACCTAGCATCTACTGCTTGACGAAATGTTTTATATAGATCTTTTGCTTTTTCACCATTAACTTTTGGTACTGAATTTCCAACAAACCCATTCATTTTCAAATACTCACTTCCGCCCATTTCATCTTTTGTTTCTCCTATGACATATACTAAATCTCCAGCGATTTTCGTATCTAAAGAAACTGCTTTTGTGTTGTCATATAAAATCCCAATAGAAGAAATTAGTAAAGTTGGGTCTACAGAAATTTTGATTGGATTTCCGTTTTTGTCGAATCCTTTGAAATCGTTGAACATAGAATCCTTCCCTGAAATATATGGAGTTTGATAGATAACAGCGTATTCATAACAAGCACGAACGGATTCTTTTAATTGTCCAAGTCTTTCAATATCATCTGATGAACACCAACAAAAATTGTCCATCAAAGCCATATAATCTACGTCAGCACCTACAGCTACGGCATTTCTTATTGCAGTATCTATTGCACAGGCTGCCATGTCATAACTGTCGATTTGTGAGTAACGTGGGTTTATTCCTTGTGAACAAATAATACTGCGATTTGTTTCTGGAAATGGTTTTGTGATTGAAGCTACTCCGTTTACGCGTCCTTTTCCTTGTAAAGGTTTTAAAACTGACCCTCCTTGTACATTGTGGTCGTATTGGCGTGAAATAAATTCAAAACTACAGATGTTTTTACGTGCAAGCATTTTGTGTAAAGTGTCGTTTAGATCACTTGGTTCAGCGAAATTTGGCTCAGGATGTGTTGGTCTGGTATATGTAGTTTTCAGTGTTTTATCAGGTAGACCATCATGGAGAAAATCCATATCTAGGTCCATTATTTGTTTTCCTTTGTACTTTACTTTACAACGGCCACTATCATTAAATTCTCCGATTTCACTGGCTTCAACACCACGTTTTTTCATTAAATCCATGAATTGATCCAATTTTTCTGGTGGTACAGCAAAGGTCATTCTTTCTTGAGATTCACTTATCCAAATTTTCCATGGTTCTAGATTTGGATATTTGAGTGGAGTTTTATCTAGCTCAACTGTGCAACCTCCGCATTCTTTAGCCATTTCAGCTACAGAACAAGAAATTCCTCCTGCACCACAATCTGTGATACTGTTGTATAAATCCATGTCACGTGCTTCTTTTATAATCGCGTCTGAAGCTTTTTTCTGGGTAATCGGATCGCCGATTTGTACTGCTGTAGCAGGGCTTCCTGCTGTTAAAGCCTCTGATGAAAAAGTTGCTCCATGTATACCGTCTTGTCCTACTCTTCCACCAATTATCACTATTTTATCTCCAGCCTGTGCTTGTTTTTCCCAAGAATTTTTGCCATTTATTTTGCGTGGTATTAACCCCACTGTTCCTACGTAAACCAATGGTTTTCCTTTATATCCATCATCAAAAACCAAAAATCCTTGTGGTGTTGGGATTCCACTGCAGTTTCCGCCTTCATTCACACCAGCGATTACTCCTTCCAAGATTCGTTTTGGTGACAGGGCTTCTGTTTTACAATTTTTATCACGATAAATAGGCTCTGTGTCATCTGGATTTCCTACACAATATCCGTATTTATTTATTATAGGTTTTGCCGCTTTACCAAAACCGATTGTATCTCTGTTTACACCTACAATTCCTGTGATCGCTCCTCCGAAAGGATCTAGAGCAGATGGAGAATTATGAGTTTCTGCTTTATCTGTCACT
The DNA here is from genome assembly GCA_964406295.1 of uncultured Candidatus Peribacteria bacterium. Lineage (GTDB taxonomy): Bacteria > Patescibacteriota > Gracilibacteria > UBA1369 > LOWO2-01-FULL-3 > CAYORB01. The sequence goes on from CAYORB010000001.1 coordinate 60,405, forward strand.
ACCCAGTTTTCATCGAAAATGATTCCACCTGAATTATCTGAAAAAACTGAGACACAAAAATCTTTATCGCCTTTTGTTTTTCTAATTTCGTTGGTTGCACGCTTTATATACCCTTTGTATAAGCCATCTTCTAAGTCATCTATTTTAGCTGCGAAAATTGTATGTTTACAATGTTCTGACCAAGTTTGTGCTATGGATTCTAATTCGATATCAGTTGGGTTGCGGCCTTCTTTCTTAAAATAATCTTTGATTGTGTATAAATATTCTTTGCTGAGTGACAGAGGGCCTCGTCTTATTCCATCTTTACCCAATATTCCTTCTTTTCCAATTTTTAAAAGTTCTTCTTCTGAAATATCTAGATTTACTTCATCTGTTGTTGGATGTTCTGCTAATTTCACCTTTGGTGCAATTAAATCCATTCCATTGTTTGTGTCAAAATCTGATTTGGTTTTTATATGAATTCTTTGTATTAATTTGTTTGCCAAAGTTTCTCCTATTTCTTGACTTATTTCTGCTGTTAATTTTCCACTTAGAAATATTAATGTTGAGGTGTGTATGCTTTCTTCACCTGTGAATTTTTCTTTGAATTTATCTTCTATGGTTTCCCTGGCTGTGTTTGCGATATTGTCTGTAACTCCTGGTAAATATCCGATTTCTAATGCAAAATCGAAATCCAGATCTGATTTAGTATCGATTTTATAAGTTTGGGAAACTGGATTAGAAAGCATTTTTGCGATGATTTCTAAATTTTCTTTATTGAAATCTTTGTTGATTGTATAAACTTCTACAACTTTTGTTGTTGAAATTTCGTATCCTAAAGAAGTGAGTTTGTTTTGCATGACCTCTGAACGAGTGTCATTGACCTTTGTATATACTTCTATTCTATGAATCATGTGTGATGATTCTAAAGGATGTCCTGAATTTTTCAAGGGAAGATTAAAAGAGTATTTTGCATTTTTAATTTCGTCCGCAGCATTTTTTGTGTTTCTTGCCAGATCCGCATGGGCAAGCGTCGTTTCGACCTACAGCTTCTGTTGTACTTTTTGATCCTGAACTTTCATAAGATTTGTTGGTTTTTAATGTTCTGACCTGTGATGGTTGCATTACTTGAGTTGGGACAATCTTTTGTAAATCCACTTTAAACAAGGTGTTGATTGTGTTTCCACGTATCATTCCTAACATTTCATTGAATTTGGTGAATCCTTGAGCTTTGTATTCAGTTAATGGATCTTTTTGAGCATATCCGCTGAATGCTACATCTTCTCTTAATTTACTCATAGTATCGATATGATCCATCCATATGTGATCATTTGTTTTAAAATAAACCGCTCTTTCTATTGCACGCATTATTTTTGGTTCTGGTACTTCATTTTCACGTCCTTTGTATACTTTGTGCAGGTATGTTTGACATTTTTCTACTAATTGTCCTTGGTCTTTGATTTGTTCAAGATCAGTCAGTTTAAAATCTGGTTCTTTATGTATGGATGAAATAGCTTCCCAAATTTCTTTGTAATTCCATTCTTTTACAGGTCTGGCTTCACTGTGATTAAGTACTATAACTTCTGCTGTTTCATCTATCATCTCATTGATATTTTCGTGAATATCACTTTTTTTCAATAATTCTTGGCGACGTTTATATATGATATTTCTGTGAATATTCATTACATCATCATATTCAACCAAATGTTTTCTTATATCAAAGTTTCTTCCTTCCACTTTTTTCTGAGCACTTTCTATTGAACGAGATATTATTCTTGTTTCAATAGGCATATCATCCGGTACTTTAAGTGCGTCCATCATTCCTCTCATACGATCTCCACCAAATTTACGCATTAAATCGTCTTCCATTGACACATAAAATTGGCTTTCTCCAGGGTCTCCTTGTCGACCTGAACGTCCTCTTAACTGATTGTCTATACGACGAGATTCATGTCTTTCTGTTCCTAGTACAAATAATCCACCTGAGTTTTTTACTATTTGATCTAATTTAATATCAGTACCACGACCAGCCATGTTGGTTGCTATGGTTACTGCGCCTTTTTCTCCGGCTGCTGCTACTATCTCGGCTTCTTTTTTATGATGTTTGGCGTTCAGTACTTTGTGTGGCACCCCTTCTGCTTTTAATAATTTACTGATCATTTCAGATTTTTCTACTGAAATTGTACCAACTAAAATTGCTTGTCCTTTTTCGTGTACTTCTTTTATTTTTCTAGCTATAGCGAGGTATTTACCTTTTTGATTTTTGAAAATCACATCAGCTTTGTCCATACGAGCTATTGGCTTGTTTGTAGGGATAACTATGGTGTCTAGTCCGTAGATTTGATAAAATTCTTCGGCTTCAGTTTTAGCTGTACCTGTCATTCCTGCTAATTTATCAAAAAGACGGAAATAGTTTTGAAAAGAAACTGTCGCTAATGTTTTTGATTCGCGCTTTACTTCAACATTTTCTTTTGCCTCTATTGCTTGATGTAAACCGTGACCATAGCGTCGTCCTGGCATTAAACGTCCTGTGAACTCATCAATAATAATAATCTCTCCTTCTTTTATTATATAATCTACGTCTTTTTTGTAACAAGAATGTGAGCGAAGTGCTTGTTCTATATGATGAACTTCGCTAAAACCTGCTTCGGTATAGATATTTTCTAATCCTAACAATTGTTCCATTTTGCTAATACCGTCTTCTGTAAGATTTGCTGATTTTGCTTTTTCGTCTATATCATAGTGAGTGTTTTCTTTCAGTTGAGGAATCAATCTTGCGTATTGTTGATATTTTGCTGTTGATTCTTGAGCTGGTGCTGAGATTATTAAAGGTGTACGTGCTTCATCAATCAAAATAGAATCAACTTCATCTACTATGGCATAGTGTAGGTTTCTTTGAACAATTAGATCTTTGTTTGTTGCCATGTTGTCTCGTAGATAATCAAAACCAAATTCGTTGTTTGTTCCATAGGTTATATCGCAGTTGTATGCGGCTTTTTTATCTTCATAATTCATTCCTGTAACACTAATCCCAACCGATAGTCCGAGATAATTGTATAAACCCTCCATCCATTCTGCATCTCTTTGTGCGAGGTAATTATTTACAGTTACAACGAATACTCCTTTCTCTGTCAAAGCATTGAGGTATACGGGCATTGTACAAACTAGAGTTTTACCTTCACCGGTTTTCATTTCAGCGATGTTTCCTTGATGCATGACTATTCCACCAATTAGCTGAACGTCATAAGGAACCATTTCCCATTTAACATCTTTATCGCGCACTGGCCAAGATTTTCCTTGAAGATGCCTACAGGCGGTTTTTACTAAAGCAAAGGCTTCAGGAAGTATAGTGTCGAGAGATTCTCCTTCTTTAATTCTATTCTTAAACTCAGTAGTTTTTGCCAACACATCGTTTTGATTTTTGATAGTGTTTTGGTACTCCTTCTCGATTTTATTGATTTCTATAACAAGTGGCTGAATTTTCTTCAGAGCTTTTTTATTTGGATCGCCTATAATTTTGGTGAGTATCTTTGT
>CAYORB010000001.1:64017-66205 GCA_964406295.1 uncultured Candidatus Peribacteria bacterium
GTATTATTCTTTATGCCCTTTTAGTACTACAATTATGGTTTTGAAGATTATTTTTATATCCATCCAAGTAGACCAGTTTTCTATATAATAACGGTCGAGTTTGGTTTCTTCTTCGAAATTTAGATTAGAACGTCCGCTTACTTGAGATAAACCTGAAAGTCCGGGTTTTATTGTGAGAGCGAAATGTTGGTGGTTTTGATAGTTTTTAACTTCTTCCTCTAGATGTGGTCTAGGTCCAACTAAACTAATGTTTCCTATGAGTACGTTCCATAATTGTGGTAATTCGTCTATTGAATAATGTCGTATGAATTTGCCTACTTTTGTTACTCTTGGATCATTTTGTATTTTAACTAATGGACCTTCTTTTCTTGTATTTTTGTGGGCTAATTCTTTGTATCTCTGGTTATGTGTGTTTGGGTGCATTGAGCGGAATTTGTAGCAGGTGAATAATTTACCTTTTTGTCCTACTCTTTGGGCTGGTGATCCGTCGTCCAGTTTGGTGAATAGAATTGGGCCTTTGGAATCCAATTTTATTGCAATGGCTGTAGCGATGAAAAGAGGGGATAGTATGGTCAAACCTATGCTTGCGCCAAGAATATCTGTGATACGTTTAATTACCTTACCCCAGCCATCAAGAGCTGTTGTTTTTAGGCTTATGATTGGTATGTCTGCAATTGTTTCTATTTTAATATTGCTGCGTTTTATTTCTAATAAATCTGGTGCAAATCTGTAATCTATATGATTTAGTTCACAAAATTTCAAGATCTCTTCGTTTTGGGTTTCTGAAAAATCTGATTTGGTTTGAATAATTTGTTCTACTTTGTATTTCTTGATTACTTTTTCGAAATCTCTCATTGTTCCAAGAATTTTTAAATCTGTTTTTTTAGCTCTGGTTCCTATTAATCCTAAAATTTTGTAACTATGGTTTTTTGTTAGTTCTTTGTTTATTTCTTTAGTGATTGTGTTGTTTCCAAGGAAGACGATTTTTGTTTGTCCTATGTTGAAGTTGAATAAAATCTTTTGTGTTAATTTTATTAACCAACGTCCCAAAAGTATGAATATATAAGTGAGACTCCAACTGTAAAAAATAGCTAACCGAGAGAAGGGTAGTGTTCTGGTGAAAAAGAAATAGGTGATTATTGCCATTATCCAGAGAGCACATGAGATTGTTGTTTTTCTGATTTCTCGTGAAAAATTTGATGTGCTCTTGATTAAATACATTCTATTTATAGCGAAAATGATTATTAACGCTAAAGCAGCCCATAAACTGAACATTAAATATTCACTCTCTGTTGGGAGAACGCTGTAATCTATTGGTTTTGAAAATCCCTTGATTGGTTCAGTGATTAACCTGAGTTGATATGCGGTGATGAATCCTAAAATTGTCATCGCAAAATCTATGGGGACTTTAATTATGCTAAAAAAGATTTGAAAACGTTTCATGGCATTAGTTTAGCGTTTGGTCGCTTATGGATCAAGATCTGGAAAACAAATGCAAAAGAGCTATCATAAGCCGAGTTTTGTGTAGTGCCGTTAGGCGCTATGTGATCATCTATCTAGCCCATATAAATGGGTCGAGCAGTGAGAGAAATATTTTAGAATTGGAGCTGAAATACTTCTTCCATCTCACCTTGCACCTTCTAGGGTTTACCGTACTCGCTTTAGCGAGTTTCCGTCTGAAACGGACTTTTCACCTTTCTCCCGCAAGCGGGATAGTATTGTCTCTGTGGCACTTTCCCTCCAAACATTGTTGCCAATGTTGTGACACGCTGTTAGCGGCTAGAATTTTCCATGGTGCTCGGACTTTCCTCCTCTAAATCAAGTTTAGAGGCGATCACTCAAGCTCTTTGCATTGTGCTAGATATTATATCAATTATGTTGTGTTTGGCAAGACTTTATGGCTTTTGCAAGGCTTGTTCTAATATCTGTTCGTTTTTGAATCCATTGATTTTTAAATGACACTGAGCTGCTTTTATTAAAGCTTCTTGTGGAATTAATCCTATAATTTCGCTTTCCAATATTTCTACTCCATATCTTGAGGCTTCTTTTTTTATTGCTTCAAATACATGATGAATTGAGGTTTCTTTATAGTTTGTGAGGTTCATTGAAACTTGGACTATACCCTTATCCTTAAGTGAAAATCCCAATGCTTTGCAAAATTTTAATCCGCCGTTTTTGTGTCGTATGG
>CAYORB010000001.1:66305-69705 GCA_964406295.1 uncultured Candidatus Peribacteria bacterium
TCCCATGCGAGGATGTACACCTTTGTGTTCATTGAGATCTATGAGTTCAGCGGCTTTTTTAATTGCCTGAAAAGCAGCTTCCACAACAGCTTCAGGTGGGCCTGCGAAACTTATAACAGAACGGTTATGGTCTACGTCGCTTTGGTGGTCTAATAGAATTATGTCTTGTATATCTGTAATTGATAGAATTATCTGATTGATTTTGTTCTGATCCCTTCCTTCACTGAAATTTGGTATGCATTCTATTATTTTTTTCATAGATTTTATTGTGAACATTTATGGTTTTGGGATTTGGTGATTATTTGTAAAAATAAAGTCTTAGAGATCGTCTAATAAATGGAATAATTTCATTTTCTAATAATCCTATTTTTTTTATAAACCTGTGTTTTGCAACAGATCTTATTTGAGGAATAACTAAGTGTGAATCATTTTTTAATCCATTTTTTTTTGAGGCTAAAACATTAATCAACAAAATTGATTTATCTGTTTTACCGTTAGAAAAAGGAATTATCGTTACTGTATTAAGTTTTGCATTTATTTTGCTACGACTCAAAACTAAACAAGGTCTTGTTTTACGAATTTCAGAACCTTCAGCAGGGTCTAAGCGTATAAACCATATATCTCCCTGTAAAATTTCCCCATCTTTTTTCATCTTAATTTAAATTTAACTTTGCCCATTCGTTATTTTTATCTAACCATTTTTTATCTTGAGAAAGATCATTCAATTCTTGATCTAACTGCTTTTCTTCATTATAACGTAGTGCCATTTCAACCAAATCGCTTATAGCCTTGCTTTGAGTTATCTTTTTATGTTTTGCAAAGTTCTCAATTTTTTTAACGGTGAGTACTTTGACTCTATAGGTTTTAGAAATTGTATCTTGATACATAAGGTTTTTAATTATATACTAACTTGAACTTAATATTACATTTATTATTACATAATTGCAATATTCATTCTCATCTATTTCTTTATTCCAGAAATAGCCTGTTATGCTCCTAGGCTTGCAAAACAGTGTAGTATCGCCAGCTGGCAATTTAAAATCTAAAATATGTTAGAGGGGGGATGGGTAAAATCAGGTGATACTTATGAAGAAGTTCGTGATGCGCTTTTAGAAGGCGTAGGGACAGATTCACGAGAAGGTGAGGAGCTAGAGGCTGCTTATGTTGTAGACCCTAGTGGTGGACCAGAAAATGAATATCATAATGAACAGCATTTTGATGAGGTTTATGGAAGAATGGTGGAGTTTCTTGAAAACACTGTAGATCTTGGCTTATCCTTACGAGGGAAATCTGTTTTAGGTCTAGCAACGCTGAATCATGATATTGACCATTGTGGTGAAACTTATAGACAGCTTGCTGTTGGTGGTGAGCTAAGTAATGAAGAATGGACTGTGTTTTTAATAATTTTTCATATGAGGAATAAATTGAATTTACCTGAACTTTTAACTGTAGAGGATCATGTTTTGGGTACAACTTTTGGGCAAAATGAAATTGTTCTTGTAAAGGCTTTTCCTGATGATGAAGCTTTACAAAAAAGATTATATAGGCCCTATAAACCAATTACAGCAACACAGAAATTATTGGCTTTGGCGGATGTTGGTGGATTTAGAAAGGGATGGGGGGCATGGGTTGATGAGAGTTTGAATCTTGTTAAAGAACAGAAAATAGTTCCTAAAGATATTGATGCTTGGTTGCAAACTCGTGAAGGTTTTATTGTGTATCATATAAAACCACTTTTAGAAAATTTGAGAGAAGTGTTTATTCCAGAATTTTACGATATATTGATGAAAGAGTTGCAAACTGTTCTTGATGAGGTTTTGGCTCTTAAAAATCCTTACAATCCTGCAAGAGGTAGGTATACAAAAAAACTTGATGATATTAGAGCTAATCTAGCTTAGCTTCTATTTTTTCTTAAGTTTGTCGAATTCTCTTTCAAAAAACTTTACTGCGTTTAAACATTCTTTCGCTTTTTGATTTGAAGGTTCGATTTGAAGTGTTTTTTTGAAAAGTTGTCCTGATCTATCGAAATTTTTTTCATTTAGATAACAAACTCCCAGATCGTTTAGGATTAATGGATCGTTTGGTGCAAGGAATAGAGATCTTTCTAGTAAAACTACACCTCTTTTTCTTTGACCATTGTGATACATGCTCCATCCTAAACATCTTAAAATTTCCGGATGGTTTGGATATAATTCATCAGCTTTTTCTAATAAGCTAACTGAATTTTTCCATTTACCTGTACAAGAATGAACAAATCCAAGTAAATAGTTTGCATTTGCTGAATTACTATTTATTTTAAGGGCTTGTTTTAGCGCTTTTTCTGCTTTGTCATATTTTCTCATACTTAAATAATTGTCTCCAATCTCTTCATATGCTTCAGTGCATTTAAGATCTTTTATGAGAATTTTTTCACAAAGTTTGATCGCTTCTTGATGTTTGCCTTCATTCTTTTTTTTATCGGCTTCCTCAATTAAAGGGTTTGTTGTTTTAGTAGTTTTTTGTGACATATTGTTTTTGTTTTGTTTTTTGTTATCTAGGCATTATAGCCTAAATCAGGTTTGAAATCAAGAACTTGGAGTTTTTGTGTTTTTAAACTTGACATAGTTAGGTGATTCGTTGTAATAAGTGATCTTGTATTATTAAAATAAGAAGCTATGGGTATAGAACAGAGTACAATGTTGGAGGAAGCAACATTAAGATCTATGATTAGAGATGCGAGAAATGAAAGGGAGGGAAATGTGATCAGTGAAGAAGATAATATATGCATAACTGACTTGGTAACAGGTCCAGTGGATGAGCTTATAGAAGCTGGAGGTCTTGATGAAAGAAAACGTAATACTGCAATTTTTATTGCACAGAAGCGGTTAAGAGAAAACTTTATAACTTCAGGGCTTACTTTTTCTGTATGGAAGAATACAATATTTGGTACTAGAAGAGGAGTAGGTAAAGCGACTCGTATTTGTCGTGATGGTGGTGATTATTCTATTAACGATGGTAGTTCTTATGAGCCTGGTTGTAGGCGAACACCTATGAGGTCTACTAATTTAAATAGTTTTCCCTATGGTGATGATGTTCCTTATCAGGGCAATCTTGGATTGTATGTTAGAGGTAAACTTTAATACGACTTCAAATGTTTCTTGAATTCTTTGCTAAGCTCTTTGTGTTGAAGTGCGAAGTGTATTACGGCTTTTAGATAGCCTAGTTTATCACCTGTGTCGAAGCGGGTGCCTTTTAGTTCGCATCCGTAGATTGGGGATTTTTTTACGAAGTCTCGCATGCCGTCTATTAGGCGCAATTCTCCGTCTTTAGATGCTGATTTTGCTTTTGAGAGTGATTTTAAAAGTTCTGGTGTCACTATGTATTTCCCTACTATTGCTAGGTTTGATGGTGCTTTTGCTGG
>CAYORB010000002.1:0-647 GCA_964406295.1 uncultured Candidatus Peribacteria bacterium
ATAAACAACGAACCAATAAAAAGTGAAATTTTCAATTAATCACAAAAAGTTAAAGCAAAAAATAGCAGAAAATCGTATAGTATTTTTTTCACAAGATATGGAAGGTGAGGCTTCAAGAAAAGCTGATACATCTGAGCTTGAAGAAGAATATATATCTTCGATTGAAGCAAGGGCAAAATCACCAGAGTCACCTAAATGGATGAAAGATAACTTAGGTATCATTGCTAAAAAAGCGCGTTCAAATAAAATGAGTCTTAAGCTTTTGCGTAAAATCGTAGAGGCTATTAACAGAGGTGATAAATACACAGGTAGCCAGGTGTTCCAAGATTTCATACTTGCCATAGCTCGCAGTGATCTTACTCAACTGAAAGAAAAAGGGGAGGGGATGTTTTTCTTTGCAGATAGGGCGATAAAGGGGTCAGAAAGACAAAAGGCAGCCGCTAAAATCGTGATAGAGAAGTATGCTTACAGAGAAAGACATGGTCAGAAAATCCGTAGAGATGATTTTGAGCGTTATACTAATATAATACGTGATGCTGAGCTTTATGATGATTTGAGTCATATTAGACAACTGGTATATAAAGGCGAAGGCGATGAATATGAAAGTTCAGTTAGGGAGATAGCCAAAGCCATCACAGAAACAGCTG
>CAYORB010000002.1:657-64218 GCA_964406295.1 uncultured Candidatus Peribacteria bacterium
ATGCTGAGGTAGAGGAAACCATTTCAATACAAAAAGGAACTGTAGTTGAAGAACAATTTCCAGCATCAACTATGGAAACCCTTGCAGCAGGAGCTGTTATTGACAAGAAGTTAATGGATGAATTAACTGCATTGAGAAATAGAGCTATCCCAATCGATAGGCAATTGGATCAACTTCATGAGGAAGGAAACAAAGATCCTAAACGTGTTAGAGAACTGAAGCGTGAACAGTCAAGACTTAATAAACAAATAGCAAAATTAGAACGGAAAAGACAGCAACTTATAGACAAGATGGATGCTCCTCAAGAGGCACGTTTAGCACATGATATAAGAATGGTAAAACGCTATGAAGCTTGCCAATATATGTCAGAGAAATTAGGTTTCGATGTTTCTAAACCTGATACAAAAATCACCTGTACTCTTGAAAATGGGCAGCAAGTTGAGAGAGAAATTATCGCTATAGTTTTTCATTCAAGTGGGAAAAATGTACCAGCCGATGCTCCACTCACACCACATATAGTTTATGAAGAGGATGGTAAAAGAATGGGGCCACCTCATCGTACATATTTAGACTTTATAAGAGATATAATTAGGGATAATGGACATGTGGAACTAACAAATCTAGATCAAGTAAACGAAGTTGCAACACACGAAACGGCTGGTGAAGGCATCAAGGCTCATCAACAATTCACGTCAAATGTAAATGGCAGTACTTTTACAATTACAAATATAAGTAAGGACGGGCAAATAACCCTGGATCATTCTGTTGTGACTAAACATGCAAATGATCTAAGACTAAATACTACACCTGATGAAAAATGGCATGATACTAAGCAGCAAACATTGAGTTTTGGACAATTTGCTCAGTTATTGCGTAGTAAATCGTATAGAAGATCTGATATTGGCACAGATGATCTGCCAGAAGCAGCAAGAAGAATTCATGAAGCTTTGAGAGGACGTTGTGAGAAGCTCAATAAGGCCTTATTACCACAAGGACAAAAGAATCATATCCAAGATGGGGGATTGCCGCCTGAAAATGGCTTTGTTCCACCAATGACAGGTGAAACAGCTTCAGTGTATCTAATTCATGGCGATCAAGTTTTCCAGGAGCAATGGACACCAAGTTTAGATGAAAACGGTCAAACTGTTTATAATAGAAAAAGAGTAAGATTGTATCCATACAGTCCACGGGCTTTGCTTGGGGCTGGTGTACCGACACGCTTTGCATCAAAGAAAAATCCTATAATGGACGCTAGAGAGATAGACCTAGATTCTCCTACAGGTAAATACGCTCCTTTGGCAGCCATTACAGCGAATAGAATGCTGGATATGGTTAGAGATGGGAATGTGATGAACGTGCCTCCATCTTTGCTTAAACAACACCCAAACGCTGGTAACCCCTCAACAGTTACGGTTCCTGGTGGTCCCGCAGGACATTTCAAATTAGATCCTAATGCAAATAAAGGTCGTGCCTTAGCCGTATCAGAAGAAAAATTTGATGTTGATGCCGGTGGGGACATGGCAGGCGCAGGAGCTATGGGGGGAGACATGGCAGGAGGTGAAGAAGAGGATGTGCCAAATACACTTGGTAGTAATGTCACAGATGAAATGAAGCATCTTTCAGTAGTACCATATAACCAAGCCCGTAAAATAGGAGGTATGACTTTTGAGCAAGAGAGTTATTTAAAAACACTTTGGGCTGATACTAGAGTTTTCTCAGTCATGGATTTTTGGGAAATGGGGAAAAGTATGTGGGAATATTATGACAGACGATTTGATAGGAAGCAGAAGGAGAAATATTCAAGTGTAGGTAAACATTTACCGTTTTTCTCACCTGAAATGCAGCGTATTAATCAGTCTGCTGAAAATGAAGAAGTGAATCAATTTAAAGAAACTTTTGAAGAATTCGGTGCTTTGCAGATTCAAGAAAGATTAAGAATATCATCGAATCAAGATGAAGTGAAAGCGGCTTTCCAGGTGCTTAGTGATAAAGGGCATTTGCGTTGGGATGATGTCCAAATGTGGAAAAATTTCAATCAATTTGTAAGCGCATCTAACAAAATTCCTATTCCAGTTGATGGAGATCCTTATCGTATAGTTTCAGATGATCCAAATAGTCAACATTACAATAGAAATGGGTTTGATTACCTCAAAACAGCCCTAGATTCTGTTTGGGGAGAAGGTAGTTATGATGGCTGGAAAAACTCTAACCAATCAAATTACGCTAGTAAAGCGAGTTCTTATGAAGAGGAAGGTAAGGAGCTTGGAAATGTGGCAGGTTCACATACAACCAGGCTTGGTGAGTTGCTTCGTAAGCATAAAGCCGGTGAGTTTGTAGATCCACATCGTTATGAAGGACTTATTTTACATGCCATTAGAGATGGTAAAGCTACAATGCAGGCCAAATTATTTTATATTATCGAAGGTGTTGCTGCTGTAAATTCTCAGGGTAGAACCTTGATGTCATTTGACAGAGTTGCGCATATAGAAGGGAATTATATTGCTGCTTTCCCTATTCTTGAACATTTCACATCAGGTGCACCAGATAGAGCGACTGGAGAAAGTGTTCCGTATACTCTGCAGGATTTCAAGAAATGGGTGCATATTTTTGATGATGGTGAACCAGGTAGATATCAGCCTGGGCGAATGGTTAATAAATTCCTTTGGGATCAAGTAATTACTTCTGAAACCACTAAGACTCGTATTAATAAAGCCTTGCGTAATGCTGAAGGTATCGATCACGATGATTATTATGCCTATCTTCCACCTGCAACTGAACAACAGATTACAGATGCCACCAAAGGTCAATCAGGCGGAGGTAAAAAATTCTTGACAGTAGAGGGATATAAAAACTGTTTTCCTGGATTTAGTCAGCTTATGCGTACATTTACAGAAAAAGGTGAATCAAAAAAACTAGCCCAAGCTATAGTTTCATACGTAAGATTTGAGTCCATAATGGCTGATAGATTTGAAAAAGGAAATGATACTTATCAAAGATTGGATGATGAAATGGATAGAAATTGTGTAATGGCACCACATCCACCTAGTCATTTCCAAGGTGAGCTAAACGCTTTGGTGGACGGAATAGTTCATGCCTATGCAAATGAACCGGGAGGTGCTGAGTTAGTACAGGTAGCAGAAACAATGAGAAGAGATGTGGATATTAGAATTTTAAACACACCAGACGGAAAAAGGCAGCAAGATGAGGTGAATGCTGCCCTTAAGAGATTTAATTCAGTCTTTACAAACGCCGTAAATCAAGATGGTGGTTCTAAATTAATGGCACTTGTTGGTGGCGCAGATAGAAGAGGCCAAATGACAGGAATGGACTACAATAGCGCGATAGAAATAGCCAAAGGCAAAGCCAAGTCAGATGACTAGAACGGGCTTCCTTCCTGACATTTTTCTATCAATTCCTCTATTCCCATATTCACTTGGTTTTTTGTCGCATAATCACGCACAGCCAGATCGCCAGCTTTAACTTCTTTTTCACCAAGTACTATCATATAAGGAGTTTTCTTTAACTCTGCATTACGGATTTTTTTACCAAGTTTTTCATTAGAATCATCCATTTCTACTCTGATTCCAGCCTCTTTTAATTTTGCATAAACATCATTCGCATAATCCAAGAATTTTTCAGAAACCGGCAAAACTCTAGCTTGCACAGGCGCTAACCACGCTGGAAAAGCTCCCGCATAATGTTCGATTAAGAAACCAATCAAACGTTCATGTGTGCTCAAAGGCGCTCTATGAATACAAATAGGTGTCTTTTCAGACCCATCCTTATCTGTATATGTCAGGTCGAAGCGTTTTGGCACTGCAAAATCCAGCTGATTTGTAGCAAGAGTAAATTCACGTCCAATAGCAGACCATATCTGTACATCAATTTTCGGTCCGTAAAAAGCCGCTTCATCATCCACTTCCACAAAGGGCACATTAGAATTCACCAAAGCAGAACGCACCTGATCCTCAGTCTTAATCCACAATTTTTCATTATCAACATATTTCTTACCCAAACCTTCTTTACCATGCTTGGATAATCTCATTTGATATTTTTCTATACCAAACAGATCAAAATAATATTGATAAAGCTCTATTACTTTTGTGAATTCCTCCTCAAATTGCTCTTCTGTGCAGTAAATATGCGCATCATTCATACACAAAGAACGCACTCTCATCAAACCAAATAAACTTCCCGAATCCTCAAAACGGTAACAGTGACCGTATTCAGCAAACCTTTGCGGAAGATCCCTATAACTTTTCTTAATAGCAGAATAAATTTTATGATGATGAGGACAATTCATCGCCTTCAAGTAGTACTTTGTACTATCCATTTCCATCGCCGGATACATACTGTCTTCATAATAAGGCAGATGACCAGATTTAATATACAATTCTTCTTTGGCAATATGAGGACTACGCACAATCTCATACCCCTGTTCTTTTTCTTTCATTTTTGCCAATTTTTCTAAAAGTTCCACAATCACAGCACCTTTTGGTAACCATAAAGGCAGCCCAGCTCCAACTTCTTCATCAAAAGTAAAAAGTTCCAGATCTTTACCTAACTTCCTATGATCACGTTTTTTAGCTTCCGCAAGCATTTTTAGATAAGCATCCAGTTCTTCTTTTGTATTCCAACAAGTTCCATAAATTCTCTGTAACATAGGATTTTCCTCACTTCCTCTCCAATAAGCCCCAGCAATACTCATCAATTTAATATTGGATATTTTACCAGTATTTTCCACATGCGGCCCTTCACAAAGATCCACAAACATCGCTTTATTATCCTGTGGACGAATATTCTCATAAAAACTAATCACCTCACCTTGTTCCACAAACTCTTTGACTAACTCAGCCTTATAAACTTGACCAGTCTGTTCTAGAAATTTCACAGCCTCTTTTCCATCCTCTTCTCTCCTGACAAATTTCTGATTTTGTTTAATGATATGCTTCATTTTCTTTTCCAAAAGCGGCAAATCCTCAGGAATCAAAGTCCTGGGTAATTCAAAATCATAATAGTATCCATCATCAATTACGGGACCAATTCCCAATTTCGCTTCAGGGAACATATCCAAAACGGCCTGGGCTAACACATGCGCACAAGAGTGACGCATTGCATGCAAATCTAAATTTTCTTTATTTTCAGACATTCTAAAATAGGTTAAACAAATATAAAAACATCAGCTAGAATCGATCTAACTGCACATGTCCGTGCCCGTGACTACCAAAAGATGTTTAAACTTCATAATAACCCGATTTTAAAGTGAAACTTCTGAAACTTCAACTGGAAAATTTTCGTAACTACAGCGAACATGTATATGAATTCGACCCTGAAAAGAATTTAACTATACTGGTAGGGAAAAATGGTAAAGGAAAAACAAATTTCCTTGAAGCCGTATATCTGCTTTCTCTAGGTAAATCCTTCCGTTCTACTATACATGATGATCTGGTCAAATGGGAGAATCCTTATCTACGCTGCAAAGCCTATGCAAAAAGTGAAAATGAAGACATGGAACTTGAAGTTTTTTATTCCCAATCACCGACACGACGTAAAAATTTCAAGAAAAATGAAGTAAATCTAAAACACAGTGATTATTTCGGTAATTTGCCTACGGTATTATTTCATCCTGAGGATCTAAATATGCTTTATCTTAGCCCCTCTTTGCGTAGACAGTATATGGATGTGCTGCTTTCTCAAAGCAATAGGGAGTACCTTCAAGCTCTAAGTAAATACAAGAAAACCCTGAAACAACGCAACGCCTTGCTCAATCAGATCAGAGAAGCACGTTTCCAAGGACAAGATACAAAAGTACTTCTCGCTGATCTAGACGTATGGGACGAAGAAATAGCTCTTTACGGCCAAATAATAGTCGCTCACAGATCAACTTTTATAGAATTTCTCCAAACAGAGCTTACTAGGATCTATAGAGACATATCCGGCAATAAAGAAGAAATCCAATGCGTTTACCAAAGCAAAGTTTTAAATAATTACATAGAAAGTCTCAATGAACGTCGTGATGTGGATCTTATGCAAGCCAAGACAACTAGAGGACCTCATAGAGATGATATTGTTTTTAGCATAGATGCTAAGGAAATATGCAGTTCAGCCTCCAGAGGCGAGTTCCGTACCTTGCTTTTGGCAATAAAACTAGCCGAAATAGCTTATATACGCAAACATAGAGGCCTTAATCCAATATTGCTACTAGACGATGTTTTTTCAGAGCTAGACCCAGATAGACAAACTCATCTCCTAGAAGCAATCAAAGACTGCCAAACCATCATCACCACCACAGAATTACCTGAAATATGCGAAAAAGAAGGGGAGTGGGATATTGTTAAATATTAAAGATTAAGAGATTTTTAAATCAGAGATTACCCCCTTGTTAAAGGAGAGATTTTGTGTTATAGTACTATAATCAAAAATAAAAACAAATGGATCAAATCATACAAATAACAGTATCTCTTCTACTTGCCTGCGTGCCAGTGCTTATGTGGGGGTATATTTTCTTCCGAAAAAGTCCGGAAAACAGGAGGTTAACATTTCTGACTTTTGCAATCGGTGCTTTATCTGTATTTCCTATATTGATTTATAAATCTTTATGGGCTTTCTTCCCTTGGATGAACGCCTTCGCTTTTGCTGATGGTTATAGCAGTGATCTTATAGGTTTCTCTAGCGCTTTGGTGTTGCCTTTGAGCGTTATCATCACATTTATGATAGTTGGACTTATTGAGGAAGTGATGAAAATGCTTTCAGTTAGAGTTGTTGATGATAAACGCATTATGGACATAGACGATGCAATTGAATTTTTCATATTGGCAGCCCTTGGTTTTTCATTCACAGAAAACGCATTATATTTTTATAATATTTGGATTAGCCACGGAGCATCAAACCTGGTATTTCCTTTCCTATTCCGTTCCTCATTTTCAACCTTTGCACATCTGTTGTTTTCAGGTGTTCTTGGTTATTACTATGGAGTTGCATATTTTGCAAAACCTATCTTACAGGAAGAAATTCGCAAAAACCGCAAACATTGGACAATTTACTTACATAAAATTTTCAATTTGAAAAAGGTGAGATTATTTCATGAAGAAAAATTACTTGAAGGATTGATAATTTCTATAGGACTTCACGCGATGTTTAATATCTTCCTTGAAATGGGACTTACATTTATGATCGTACCTTTCTTGGTAGGAGGTTATTTAACTCTGAATTATCTTTTCTCAAAGAAGGAAAATCACAAAAATTACGGAAAATTACTTAAAAATGAACGAAATCATATAATTTTAATTCCTCAAACAATAAACAATACAAATGAAAAATAATACCATGAAAGAAAACAAATTAATATTCTTTAGAAATCCAAGACCAATGGCAGCTATGGATGAATCAGGACTTCCAAGAAGGTTAAATGAGTCTGAATCAGACCCTAAAAAAGAAAGAAGAGATGCTCAGCGATTAGCAAAAAGAAGAAAGGCATTGTTAAAACCTAAGGAAGGAAAATCTCCTGCAGAGAAAAAGGAAATTAAAAAACTTGAAGGGAAGCTTGGTATTAGTAGACCTAAGCCAGAGCGCACTAGAAAAGGGCAAGAAAAACTAAGGAAGAGATTTGCTCAAATACAACGTGATTTAATAAACATAGAGGCAAGTCCACATGTGACAAAAAAGATAAAAGGAGTGCTAAAAGATGTTGTTCAAGGAATTGAACCCAAAGAAGGATATGGGATACTAGGATATAGAGTTGCTAGGGCTGAAAAAATGCTTGGAAAAATATTAGAGCAAGTTGCACGTAGAGAAAAAGAAGAAGAAAAACAAACAATTCCTGCAGCAGAAAGCCTTGCTTATTTGCTTGATGATAAGTTAGATGAAAAAGGAAAAGCCAAACATGAAGCTGACATGGATGCATTTTTTAATACCCCTGACAATAAACAAACAGCATCACAAATAGCCAAAGAAAAAGCGGAAACAAGAGAATTTTATAAAGACTTAGGCATAACTCCAAAAGCTACAGGTGAAAGTATTGCAGAAAATAAAGATGGAAAAAGCAGAGGTGTTGAAAAAATCTATAAAGAAGAAAGCCCAGCACAACAATTAAAATCTATGATTGGAACTTTCGAGCAGTCTTTAGTTAAATTTGATAAGAGACTTGCTGAATTAAATAGTGCAGCTAAAAAAATAAGAGACAGCATCAAAGGTTCTACAGTAAAAAGTCCTGAACTCAATGCAGTAGAAGCTGAAATTGTATCTATTACAAAAGAAATTGCTGAGACAAGGGGAAAATTTGATTTTTTATCAAAAAAGTTAAAAACATCAATTACAGAAGATTTTGCAATGACTGAATCTGAAACATTAACAGGAGTTATGGTTGCTTTAACTGATTCATTGGCTGAAGCTGAACACAATATATATGCGGCAAGTAGTGCAACAAATGAAGCTATTGAAAAATACAACGCAGGACAAGGTGCAGCTTTATTAAAAAGACAGGAGGAAGAGGAGGTTGAAGAAGAACCAAAGCCAGAAGTAGCTGAATTTAAAGAGGAAGAAAAGGAGGAGCCAGAACCAGCAGAATTACCTGATGAACTTAAAGTTCTTATTGGTAAAAAAGGTGAATTTGTTATGCCTGATGCAGAGTGGGGAAAAGAGGGAACAGAAGCTATTGTTACAGCTCAAAAAGCTGTAAGTGAAACACCAAAGCCAGTCCCAATTAATGTAGAAGAAGAATTCAGAACAGGTTTAGATCGTGTTTCAAGAGAAGGAAGACGTATAAGACATACTTTAAATAATGTAGAATTATTGTATGAAATAGTAAATGCAGACACTGAAGATAAAAAAGAAAATATGCTATTCGGATTAGTCAAAAAGAAAATCATAACTCTGCCAAAAGATATTAAGATAAATTCAGAAAATTTTGATAAAATTTATGAAAATGCAATCACAGACTTATTAAGCCAAGTTGATGTGAATTCAACTGATGAGCATAAAGATGAAGGTGTAAACGAACAAGCTAAAAATGTATTATACGAACTTATTACTCATGCTGAGGAAGAAGTTGGATTAGAGAAAAGTGAAAAAGCAAATTCAGGTGATGTGAAATTGAGAATATCAAGATTGAAGGAAGCGACATATTTAAGATCAAAAACACTTTTCAAAAATGAATCTGATTATGAGACAGCTCTTGCAAGTTTTGAACAGAAACGAGAGTTAGGAGTCAGTTTAAAAGTTGAAACTGGTAATTTAGATTTTAGAGAAAAAATAGCTGAGGAAATAGGTCTACCACTTGAAGAATTAAGTGAAAAGGCGATAATCAGAAATGGCTTTACAAGATGGAGAGATTTTTCATTAAAATTTATGATACCTACATTTGGTGAAGATTTGCTTAAAGAACAAGAGGATAAAAAAGGTGCATTGTCTTATTTAGCAACGTTTCAAAACACTCTTGATGTAATTGATAAATCAAAATTGAGTGATAAAATAAAAGAATCTACAAAGGACAATCTAATAGCAGCAGCAAAAGGTGATTTTACTAGGCCAGATTTATCTTTGGATGGAAGTTACATGATAGCAATTATTAAATTTATGGAAGCTACTATAAAAAATGGTAGAGAAATTAGTCTATTAAGAAAAAATGGAGTTATTAATGAAAAACAATTTTTAGCTCTTAGCAAGGCAGCGGCAGAAGGTAAATTGGAGGTTGCATATGATATTGCTGAGTATAAAAAAGTACATGCAGTAGCACTGCAATTAGCTAAGGCATCGAATAAAAAACCTGAAGATTTTTATAAAGACAATTCATACAGTCTATTTAGTCAACTAAATAAACTGCGAAGCAGTCAGGTGCAAGAAAAGTTTAAAGTAGAAACCTTGGCAAGGATAAAGGGAGGTTTGGAAGATTTACTAGAAGATGGATATTTAAGTAAAGAAAAATATGAGAAACATATTAAGAATGCCAATACAGACGATATTAGTAAATTAGAAGGGATCTTAAAAGCACATATGGAAGCTGCTAACAAGTATTTAAGCGAACCAAATATACTTGTTGATGCTGTATTTATGGGAATTGAGAATGTTACTACTATGACATTGCCTGAATATTATGCTGCAAAAAAAACATGGGAGGTGAAAAATAAGAAAAAGGCTGTAATGGCAGAAGTAGCTGATTATAAGAGAACCCCGCATGAGAATGTGAAAAAAGAACTACCAGATGTTTCTAATCCAATTCAAAAAATAGGTAAAAGTGAATCTCTACCAATCGATGGGTATAAAACACAAGGAGGACTAGGTTATGCAAGAAAAGGGATAGAAAGAAAGGATACAGAGGATACATTTTCACGTGCAGACTTTGAGGCGGCAATAGCAAAACTGGAAAAAGCAGATAAAGAAGCGAGTGTTACACAATTAGATGAAGAAGTAGCTGACTTAAGTCCTGAAACAGACTGGCTAGATGAACTTATGTTAGATGAAAATGAGGAGCCTTCAAAAGAACAAGTTGCAGTGGAGCAGAAACCAGAAATTCAGGATAGAATCAAAGAGATTATTGATGCAGCAGTTGCATCAGGAAAGAAAGATGGAATTACACATGATAAAATAAGAGAAAACATACAAAGTGAATTGAAAAAAGAGTACTACACCAGAGCTAAAGGTGTTATTGATAAAGTTTTTGCATCTGCAAAATCTGACAATGATAAATCTGATAAAATTCATGAAACTTTGGTGAAAGAGGGGATCATAAATGACTCAGATTTTCTAGCAGTTGGAGCAAATACAAAGGAGGATTTGCTTAACAGTGCTAAATCTCTAATAGATGGAAGATTTTCAGAAAGTTTAGCTGATGGATCAGGCCTGCAATCAGAGGTAGTTCAAGCACCAGCAGGGAATGAAGATATGACTTTTACTACTGAGGATACCAAACCTTATGACCCAGAGATGGAGAAAGCTCATGCTGGAGAACCAGAACCAGTAGAAGGTTTAGCTGTTGCGCCAGAAAAGGCAGACGTGCAAGCTGGTGCCCCAAAACCTGCTGACAAATTAGCTAAAGATGAAAGGAAAGATAATCTCAAAGGTGATGTTTAGCACTATATAAACATCACTAATTTGCACACAAAGGTATCTTTGAACCAATGCATCAATCTGACTTCGCCTATAGAAAGTATAGACAGATCGCTACTCAGCGCTATTGCTTTTTCAGTATTTCATTGCTAAACTGCCTATCCGTGTAAAAACAACATTGATGGCAAACGATAAAATCATAGTAAAAGGGGCAAAAATCCACAATCTCAAAAATATTGATGTGGAAATTCCTCGTGATAAATTTACAGTAATTACTGGACTTTCTGGCTCAGGTAAGTCATCTCTTGCCTTCGACACCATCTACGCAGAGGGGCAGCGTCGCTATGTCCAAAGTCTATCGACCTATGCTCGAAACTTTCTGCAATCTATGGAAAAACCAGAAGTCGATTCTATTGAAGGATTGTCACCAGCTATATCTATCGATCAAAAAACAGCTTCTCGCAACCCGAGATCTACTGTTGGAACCGTCACTGAAGTATATGATTTTTTGAGACTGCTTTTTGCCAAAGTAGGGACACCACATTGTCCAAAATGCACCAAACCAATTGAGAGACAAAGTCCACAGCAAATATTAGAGGATGTGGCTAAAATGAAAGAGGGGACAAAAATACTTGTACTTTCGCCTATTGTACGTGGTCATAAAGGTCAGCATTTGAGAGCAATTGAGAAAACCAAAAAGGAAGGTTTCGTACGTGTACGTGTAGATGGAGAGGTTTATTCCATACTAGATGTTCCTGAACTGGATGAGAATAAAAAACATGATATTGAGATCGTTGTTGATAGGCTTGTTGTAAAAGATTTTGGGAAAAAGACTAAAACTCTAAATTCTGGACAGGTTATAGATCTTCCAAACCCAGATCGTACTCGTATGGCAGATTCAATTGAAACTGCATTGAAATTTGGTGAAGGCTTGGTCTATATAGCAAATAACGACACAGGTGATACAAAGGTGTATTCAGAGCATTTTGCTTGCCCTGCATGTTCAGTAAATTTACCGGAAATTGCACCTAGAAATTTCTCATTTAATAGTCCTCATGGAGCTTGTGAAGAATGTCACGGACTTGGAACTAAACTGGAAATCGATCCAAACCTTGTTATGCCAAACAAGAAATTGAGTCTGGCTGAAGGAGCTATTATGCCTTGGTCTACCACAACTTCTCATTTGAGTTGGTATAACAAATTATTGGCAAAAGTAGCAGAGGTTCGTAAATTTCCTATGAATAAACCCATTAAAGATTTGCCAGCTGAAGCTTTAGATATTGTTTTGTATGGAGATAAAGATATGAAATATAAAGTGGAAATGAACAAAGGTGGGGAAGGTTCCGGTTTTAATGGCGAATATGAAACTACTTTTGAGGGAGTTATACCAAATTTAGAACGTCGTTATCTTGAAACTGATTCTGATTATGTTCGTAAAAAGATTGAAGGTTATATGCGTATTCTTCGTTGTCCTGTGTGTGAGGGAAAAAGGTTAAAACCTGAGATGCTTGCAGTAACAATTAATGAACTTTCGATTATTGATATGACTGAATTATCTATAGTTAAAGCTATAGAGATTTTCTCTGAACTAAAATTAAGTGCAAATAAAACAGAAATAGCAAACCAGATACTTCAAGAAGTGAAAAATAGACTTCAATTTTTGGAGAATGTGGGCTTGTCATATTTAACACTTAATCGTACAGCAAACACTTTGTCAGGAGGAGAGGCTCAGCGTATACGTCTGGCTACTCAGATTGGATCACGTCTTTCAGGTGTTGTTTATGTTTTAGATGAGCCAAGTATAGGTTTACATCAAAATGACAACGACAAATTAATTAAAACTCTTTTAGAGCTTAGAGACGTAGGAAATACGGTTATTGTAGTAGAACATGACATTGATACTATGTTGGCATCTGATTATATTTTAGATATAGGCCCTGGTGCAGGTAAGCATGGTGGTAATGTTATAGCGCGTGGTGCTCCTGCTGAATTGATGAAAGATAAAAATTCGATTACTGGTAAATATCTATCAGGAAAAGAAGAAATTTCTGTTCCAACAGAAAGAAGAAAAGGAAATGGTAAAGAAATTACTATTGTAAATGCAGCTGAACATAATTTAAAAAATATAAGTGTTAGCTTTCCTCTAGGAGCTTTTATTTCTGTAACGGGCGTATCGGGGTCAGGTAAATCAACCTTGATTAATGACATTCTCGTAAAGAGCCTGTCTAAGGAGTTATATAGATCAAAAGCTATGCCAGGTGCACATGAAGAGATTACAGGGCTGGAGCACTTAGATAAGATAATTAATATAGATCAGTCACCAATAGGACGTACTCCACGATCAAATCCAGCTACTTATACAGGTGTTTTTACTGATATTCGTGATCTTTTTGCTCAAACTCCTGAGGCAAAGTTGCGTGGATATAAGGCTGGTCGATTTAGTTTCAATGTAAAAGGTGGTCGTTGTGAGACTTGTTCAGGTGATGGTATTAAAAAGATAGAAATGCATTTCTTACCAGATATTTATGTACCATGTGAGGTATGTAAAGGGAAGAGATATAACGAGGAGGCTTTGGAAGTGAGATACAGAGGTAAGAACATTTTTGAAATTTTAGAGATGACTGCCGAAGAAGCACTTGAATTTTTCCAGGCTATACCAAGTATCAAAACTAAACTTCAAACTCTTGTAGATGTTGGTCTTGGTTATATTCATCTCGGACAGTCAGCTACTACTCTTTCAGGTGGAGAGGCGCAACGTATAAAATTATCAACTGAGCTATCAAAACGATCAACAGGAAAGACTATTTATATACTTGATGAGCCTACTACAGGTTTGCATTTCGATGATGTAAAAAAACTTCTTACAGTTCTCCAGAAATTAGTAGATATGGGGAACACAGTTTTAGTAATAGAACATAACCTGGATGTTGTGAAATCCGTGGATTATATAATAGATATGGGACCTGAAGGAGGAGACGCAGGTGGAATGGTTATAGCTAAAGGAACTCCTGAAGAGGTGGTTCAGGTAAAGGGGTCATATACAGGTAAATGGTTAAAGAAATTGATGTAATCCCCGGGGATGAGCTTGCAGGGTATATTTTTAAGGGTAAATAGTTTGAGTGAAGGCATTGGCTCTACCAGAATAAAAGAGAAAAAGCGATGAATCTGCGAAACAGATTTAAACTTTTTAAGTTTTTCCTTATTAAAAAAGCGCCTCCCTCCCTGGGGAGAGCATGAAAACCCCTATATTCCACCCTAAAAACATTGTCTTAAGTTTAATTAAGTTGCCTAAAGTTTAATAAACTTTAGTAAAATCGTCTAAAATTTAATTAAATACGCTAAAATTTAGTCAAACAGGGGTTAAGTCGTCTTAAATTTAATAAAATATAAAAAAGTATTGCTAACTTAAATTAAGTTTGATAAATTTATCTTACGTTAAGCATAGCTACTTAAAAACAAGGGAGTATTGATAAATTGTTCTAAATTTGCTAAAGTTTAATAAAATTTACTGAAGTTGAATTGAATTAAACTAAGTTAAATAAAGTTAATGATCGAAAAGTTTTTCACCACAGAACAAGTTGCCAATATTCTTCAAGTTCATCCTTTCACCATTTTGAAATTCATCAAAGCTGGAAAATTGAAAGGAATCAAACTTGGACGAGTCTATCGCATCAAAGAAAGTGATGTGAATGAATTTCTTGAATCAAGAATGACACAGAGCTCGCCAAAGAAAAAAGTAGTTGCTAAGCCTTCTAAAGAACCAAAAGCAGAACAAGCACCTCAAACACATAAAACTGAAAAACGTAGCCCTTACGACCTGGAAACAACAAAGAAGGATGACGATCATTACTATCTAATCTAAACACATTCAAATACCATGATCATTCACTGCCTCTCATGCGGAAAGTCCATCTCAAGTCACGGGTGCAAATGCCCATACTGCATGGCAGAAATGACAGACATAACATTTGAATTGAACGGAATAGAAATGGAAAAACCCAGATTTGCTGATAAATTTCGTAACGTAGTCCTGGGAATGGTAACTAAATAATAAAAAAATTAATTATAAAAATCTTCAATTGCCCTTGTTGATTTGTGCCCACAACTCAACAAACAAAATCCTAGAAAAGCCCTAAAAAACTCTCCCTGCCCGGGAGGGTTTTTTTCATAGGCAAGCTTTCCGCTGGAGAAAGCGCTAGCCAGCACTTATCTGAAAATTAATTAGCTAAGGCTTCACCCCGGACATTGTCTTGAATTCATTGTGTCAGTTCCATCCAGCATCAACTTAAGCTTTGGAAAACTCTCGTCTATGATCTCAAGCAGACCATTCGAATCATTGCTGCGACCATCCAATTCGTTCACAAACATTTCTATCCCTTCGCTGCTATTCCCATATAAAACACTAAAATGCGCTCTCATTTCGGTTTCCATTTTATCAATTTCAAAGTCATGTTCTTGTAATATCATAGCGTTGAAAAGCTCAGATTGAGTGGGGGATGGTACATCACTATCAAAAGGGTTATCTGGAGCATTTTCCTTTGCACCAGCATAAAGTTCTGTTAAACCTTTTTTTGGCGGCATGCCGTTCACCTGTGCGGCAACAAAAGATCCCATAAAATCAACAAAACTATCGTCCGTAGTAAAAAGTTCTACGGTTTTTATACTGCTAATTTCTTTTCCTAGTTCTTTTGATTCTCTAGCAATTCCTTCACCTGCTTGCTTAAGACCACCATAATCCTCAGTGAAATGTTTATCAAATTCTTTCCATTTTTTTTCAACTCCTTCCCAACTGCTGGATTCACAACGAATATAATTTTCTTTTCTATTCTGATATTTAATCTCTATGTTAAGAAAAAAATCATCCAATTCTCTTTCAGTAAACATTCCTTCTTTTACATATTTTTCCTTCATTTCCCTATATATAAGATTGCGATCAACTGTTAGCTGATTATCATAAATCCTAGTTTTCACAATATTATATGGCAAACTTAATAGTAGACCGCCATCAATAACATGTCTAACATAGTAAATCTCAGCTGTAATTTTATGATATGCAGCTTTTAATTGAGGCAATTTTTCATTTTCACAATTCAGAAAAGCTTTTCTAATATCACTGCGAATACTGTCCTGATAATCAACCAATCCAATAATATCTTGTGACTGGCATTGATTGCGATTTAGAACATCATTCCATGGTTCTATCACACCTTCCATTAAGCTATCGTTCCAAATCACAGAATCCAAAAATAAAGTGAATTCAAAACCACCCTTTGCTGCACAGCGCATGATAGGTTCATCCTCAGCATAACCAGTTGAGCTAAATAGTATAAAAAATATTAAACTAATTGTTAGATTTTTCATCATGGTACATTTGGTTTTTCCTTGATCTTGGCAATGGCTTCAGTGTTAATTTTTCCATAAAGATCTCTGAAAGATTTGAATAAATTGTTCATATCTCGCATTTCCAATAAGACATTTCGCAGATAAAGCATTTGATTTGTTCCAGTATCCCCACTTTTATAAGTTTTAACTTGCTGAGCAGCTTTAGCAGCATATGAGTCAGAAGTTTCTTGTACTTGGTTTAAAATATCTATCTGACTACTACCTGAAGGTGCATTACTACGAATAAATTCACTAGCACCTTCAACTCCTGTATTAGCAGCGTCATCATCAGTAAATTGGATTTCTTGAAGTAACACAGGTTGATAGCGATTTGCAAAATCATTCCATTCATCAAAAATATTTTTACCAAAAATCAATTCATCATTAGCTGGAGTTGGTATGGGATTCCATATAGTAATAAACTGAATATTTAAAAGGCTGCCAGTTTTTTTACACTTCGCTGATTCCAATAAATTCCCAGTTGCTTTGCCAGGTATAAGAGAATGACTCAAAGTTTTCTCCATTAGTTTATTAATTTTTTCTATTTCACATTGTATACAAGAATCTCCAGGATTATAACTAGATAAAGTTTCTCTAATCAATTGAACACTAAGACACACAGATGCATTTGCTTGAATATATTCATTATCAGACCGCGCTGAAGCTCCAACAAATTGTGGGGCAGGCGGTGATCCTCCAATGCTTTTAAAATTATCAATAAAGTCACCAACACCTTCCTTAGAAAAATTATTAACTGATCCACTGCCAGTATCAGGAAATCCAGGACACCAGGGACTACCCCAAGCACCAGCAGGAGCAGCTTGTAATTCTTCCTCTTCTTCTTCTAAATCTTCGTCATCATCTTCATCAAAACCAACAATACCATTCACATCATCTCCACCACCAGGTCCATTATTTCCATCATCTGCTACATCACGATCCGCTTCCTCTTCTTCAAATTGATCTATTGCATCTTTAGTGGGATCATCAGAGATACAAACATCTTCTTCTAAAATTTCAACCGGAACTTCTTCATCACCGATTTGCAAAACTGCAGCAGCGTCTTTTTCAGAAGTCAAAGCCAATCTATCAATCGCAACAGGAGTATCACTATATACATAATCATCAAAAGTTTCATCACGTTCAGTCGCATTATTAGGAGAATCAAGAGCTCCTACAAAATCCCCACCAACAGTACTAGCGGTTTCGTTAAAGAATAAAATCTTCTCAATAGTATCCAAATCATGAATCAAATCGAAACCTGAATCCGAAAGATCACCATTAGCAAATATTTCACTTGGCTTAATGGCCATATCAACCTCTTGTTTTATATCATAAAGTTCTTTTATATCTTTGAAATCTTCCTGTGCATCTTTCAAAACAATCATTGCATCTTCCATAGTTAAAACTGTTCCTTTGCGGTCAGGTGAATTAAAAATTGGAGTCACAGAACCGTCCAAAACGGCTTGAGCTTCAGCTGTAGTCATACCATAATTAGCTGCTAAATCTCGCAATGCGTCTTTGTCTGGATATTCCATAGTCTTTTTATAAATGAGAAGATATAAATCCATTCCATCTGCCAAATCAAAAACATCACTCCAAGAAAAGCTATCACTCGCAGCTCCATCACCATGAGCGATTTCGGCAACATCAACGCTAATCATTATCATAGTTAGGAAAACTCCTATGATAAGACCCCAGCTAATTGGTAAAAATTTTATTTTCATTTATTGGCATTGGCTCGACGTTGAGTCGATAAATTTACTAGGAAATAACATGACTTCTTTACGTATATCTTTTAATGATAATTTGTATTTAACTAGATTTTCAATAATTTCTTGGTATTTACGGTGCAGGGGATAAGCAATAGCAAATTCATTATAAGCAGCCACAGTTCCTTCCATTATCGCTTTAGATTTATCCACTTCTTTCTCAATCGCATTGCCCTTTACAATCAATTCATCTATACGCCCCTGTATGCTGGAACTACTGCCGTCATGCAAACTATCTTTGATAGATTCAACTTGTCTCACAAATTCAAGGTAGATATAAAGAGCTTCCATAGAAACACAATAACTACTAATATTTTCACCATTTTCTTCACATTTTTGTACTATAGTTAATAGACTATCTTTTTCTTTTTCAATATTTTCAGGTACAAGAAAATTTTTTCTTTTCTTAAGATCTTTCATAAAGGCATCGTCTTCCAAAAGTTCTTTCAAAGCATCAATTTTATCATTGAATAAATCATTCATCTCTTGATGATACAAATCGAATATTATCTTGTAATGAAGATCAGAATCTCTGAAACTCAAACTTCTATTATTATCAGCATAAATAGTATAACTACCATATAAAACAGTATTTGTTATAAGAGCTACAAGCAAACTAATTATAATTCTTTTTATCATTTAAATTGTTATACATTCTTGTAAGAAACCAGGTAGTTTTGATTTAAAAGTCATAAAGAAACCATACATTTTTGCTATATGCATATTTAAATCACGAAGTTGACTATTTATAGACTTATATTTTTCTAACATAATAGTAGTTCTTTTTTGAGCGTTAGTATTTTTTATATGTTCAATCATTCTTTGTTTACCAAGATCTAAGTATGAATCTGTGATTTGCGAACAACTTTGAATAGCATCTATTTCATCAATCTTAACATTACTAAAACCATCTAACCTTCTAACACCAGTTTCCAAAGCATGA
This sequence comes from uncultured Candidatus Peribacteria bacterium, assembly GCA_964406295.1. Taxonomy (GTDB): domain Bacteria; phylum Patescibacteriota; class Gracilibacteria; order UBA1369; family LOWO2-01-FULL-3; genus CAYORB01. The sequence continues at coordinate 19,798 of CAYORB010000002.1, forward strand.
AAATTTTCCTGAATTTTCAATTTGTATTGGCTGTATCTAGCAATAGCAATATTTGTAAGAGAATCATTCGAACTTTTATTTTGGAAATTAGTTTCCAAAAATTTCAAGAATTCAATCAACTCTAAATCATAAACAGGTACTAAAGTATTTTGACAATCCGTAACAGATTTACTGCTTATCTCAGATGACAAAGTGTTTTTCAATAATTTTAATTCTTCTTCAGGAGATACAGCATAAACAATGTTTCCAAGTAGTAAAAAAAGAATAATTGTAAGAGAGATAAATTTTTTCATTAATTTGATATTAATACTTCATTACCTTTTGAGAAAATATAACTTCGTTTTTCAGGATCTTCATAATCAACATGAATGACAGGATAGAAAACATCTCCAGGCAGTACATCATCACCGTTTATAAATGTGGATACACAAGGACATGTATTACATTCAGCCGGTTCTATATATATGCCAGGCTCCCCATCTTTTGGTTCTGTAGCAATTCCAGTATTAGCTCTAGCAACAGAATCATCGCCGCTGTTATCATCGTCATCACCACCGTCACCACCATCATCCATAGAACCATCACCACCGTCATCGCCATCATCCATAGAACCATCACCACCGTCATCACTAGATCCATCACCATTATCTCTATCATCATCGGCATTGTCACTACCATTATCATCCATACCATTATCAAAATCTTTAGAACCACGTTCATCACTAGCATCAAGAGGGTTACTAAAACTCGCAACTTCATTTCCGTCAATTACACCACCCCCATCAGTATCAGGATTATATGGATCAGTTTTATAAATAAATATCTCAGCATTCGTACTAAGCCCATCATGGTCATGATCTTCAGATTCAGAATCACGAGGATTTAAACCATAAAGACATTCTTGTGAATTCAAAATTCCATCCTTATCAGGATCTTCATTTGGGGCATCTATATTGTATTTGCTTTCACAGAAATCAGACATTCCATCACCATCAGCATCAATTTCTTGGCATGAATGTATATCAAGAACTCTCTGTGTCATTACTAGCAATTCATCAAAAGTCATTTCTTTATCAGCTAAGGTAGCTTCTTGTTCTGTGATTATGTAATTATTAATCAAAAGTTTATCTTCAGTCATATATGGATCCAAATTTTGAGCAACTAACAAAATTTCATTATACCAAGGATCACCTTCACCAACATCAGTCAAATCCACTATTTTTTCCATCTCAAGCGCACGTAAAATTATTTTCACAGATTCAGCTCTAGTTATTGTATTTAAAGGTCTGAATGGTAATAATCCTGAACTATCTTCTCTATTTCCTTTATAACCTTCCACTAATCCAAGCAAAGTAGCTTCTTTGATATAAGGATAATCACTATCCAAATTTTCTGAATCAAAAATAATATCATTATATCCCTCTCCTTCAGAGTAGGCTTCATAAGCTTCCGGTTTTCTTGGAATAATACAAAGCATATCCAACAATACTCTCACAAATTCCGCTCTGCTAACTAAATCAGCAGAATCAAATATACGTCCTTCTTCCAAATCCAAACTCTTAATAATATCAGCAAATTCACCTTGAGTGTAAGTATAGGCGCTGTACAGCGCTCCTGCAGATGGAGTACGAGGACTTCTAAATGGCAAATCATCTGAGCCAACTACGGTAAATCCATTAGCAGCTATATAGATTTCTGCTACTGCTGTCCCATTAACTGAAATAACAAAAATCAAAGGACTATTTTTCTGAAGATTTTCTTTCTTTTCTAAGCTAACTCCATCAGTCATGATAATCACATTTCCAGATGTATCTATCAAAGCCAAAGTTTCTTCCGTATCTCTATTTACAAGTATGGCAGCACCAGGATTACTTGGATCATCAGCTGCTAATTGAATAAGATCATATTGATCATCAATAATTACATCATTCATATTTACACCATTTAGATCTTTATAATTTGATTCATCAATTTCAAATTCTTCGTGTAATACCACATCAACATTCGGATCTGCGACTATTACAACTGAGCCCAAAACAACTCCGTCAGGACTAACTATATCTGTTCTGGTAGGGGAGACAGGAACATGAGCTGGCTGCACAACTGCTTCATATCCATCAACTAAGATGTTAATATTTCCAGTCTCAGGATGAATTTCAGCAACTACTTCTTCGTTACTATTTTTAACTAAAATCATCCCTTCATCTTCAAAATCATTAATTTGATATTCGCCATTTATATCAGTTTCATTTTTCTCAATTATATCCGTTTTCAATACCAACTTTGTTTTTCCGTCTACAACTCTGTAAATATAACGGTCTCTAATCAACGCAAAAGGAATATCAGACAAACGCGGTGACACCATACCAGTTGCAATATAAGTCCTGGCAAAACTAGGATTCAAACTAATTTCAGGAGCAAAAACATTTACTGTAATTTTTTGATTCGAAGAATTTTTATTTTCATCTATCAAATGTAAAACAAATTCACGCTGACCTATGTCACCTTCATTAATAAAAGGACCGATTTTAAATACAAAACCATCTTCATTTAAATCAGGATAAATACGTTCATCTAAAGTAGTAAACACCATGCCAGGAGTAGAAGAGTAAGGCTGTGTTTCTAAATAAGCTTCGACTATTTCACCATTAGCATCAAAAGATTTACTCGCATCGATTCTCAATTCTTCATATATGGACATATCAAATACAGAGGAATTAATCACAGGAAATGGAGCCTCAGTATCCGCACAAGATTGAGGAGCCAACAATGCATGCGTTGAACTAAGAGATCTTTTACCATCAGGAGTTAAGGCATAAACATATGCGTAATAATTAGCATTTTCTAATTCCAAACTTACTTGAGGTTTATCTTTGTTTGATAATTGAAGTATCTGCTCTTCAGCTAAGTTAATCTCCGATAATAAAATCTGACTTTCTTTACTATCTATTGGATTTGTAAGAGCAATATATCTTTGATCAAGAATATCTCTATCAGAACCATAAATAGAAGATTTCAAAATAATCTCATAAGCGTAAATATCATCACCAGCACTTAGCCAGCTCAAATCAGCGGTACCACTATTTAAATACGGAGAACTCAAACCTTGCACAGCGATTTCACCATCATTTAGATAATCACTAATTGAAGTTCGGCTTTCTATTTTCTTACCCTTTGGTTGATCTTCGATTATTTCCTTATTCTCTTTCAAATAAACATCACCACCTAAAGAATAAACAATATCAACATCACTATCCTTATCAACATTACTGAAAAGTGTATGAGTTTTCTTCTTCAGTTCAAAAGTATAATTGAGTATATTTTCGTTTAAACCATCATTACCTACAATATAGAATCCTTTAGCTTGCGGGCGGGAGTTATGTTGTTTTTTCGCTAACTCTCTTTGATCAATTGTGATGTCGCCAGCCAATAGAACTCTTTCTTCAATTTCATCTGCAGCTTCAGTAAGTTTTTCTTCAATAGCATCTCCAAAGAACGAAAATTCTACAGTCTCAGAACCTGAACTGCTAGGATGTGATGTAGCTACGAGTCTGGGTCTTTGTTCATCACTTTGAGCTAAAATACGTCCAAAATCCTCCAAATTATCAATATCTTCAAGCAATTCATTCGAATCATAAATACCATCTGCATAATCAATAAGAGAACCTCTTAGAGAAGCAAGTTTTTTGATAGCAGGATTATCAGATAATTTTTCATTAGAAATACTAAATTTAACATCAGCTAAACTACGATTTAATAATGGATCATTATTTCCCAATAAAGTTTGACTTGCTACTAAATTATGAGTTTCAGGATAATCATATTTATCTAGACTTGAAATATATTCAGTCAAAATTTTATTCACATCTTCCATAGCAGTTTTAATTTGCTCAAATTCAGCAAATTCAGGGGAATCCAAAGACGCACTAGGTCCGCTCACATTAATATCAATTTGTTCATCTCCAAAAGGTAAATCAATTGCACCTCCCGCATTTTCTAAAGCTTTTTCAAATTGTTCATCAATAGCTTTTTGAATCAAATTACTCAAAATTTCTCCATAAGGAAATTGAGTATATTTATTAATATTCTTCACCATATTTTTCACTTTTTCATTCCAAACTTTGAAACCTTTTTTAGCTTTGTTGTAAATAAACTCAGTTTCTACATCAAATCTCAATTTAGCCGTAACTCTTATTTCCTTCACATAATCATATTGTATAGGCGGCCATTGCATACCAAGTTGAGAGATAATAGGTAAAACCGCTTGTACACTTGGTTGAGTTAAAGTTTCAATTTCAGTTTCAAGGGCAGATTCAGGAACAGGAACCAAACCATTTTTCAACAAGCAAAGAACACGGAAAACAGGCTTAAGTTTTGATACAACTTGTAATACAGCATTAGGTATTTCAGGAATTTTTGGTGGACGTGGAATATCAGGTAGTTGAGGTAGAGGTAATGGTGGTAAGTCAGGCAAATCAGGTAATACAAAAGTTGGAATATCAGCCACATCAAATCCAGGGATTTCAAAACTCACTTCAGGTAAAAACTCAGGTAAAGTGATACTTGGTAGATCTGGTAGTTTAATAGGTTCAGGATTAAACGTCACATCAGGCCACACAATTTTTACACCTGTTTTTATTTGAGAAAGATCAACTATTAGATCAGGCCATTTTGGCATTTCTATGATAGGTGGATCTGGAATCGCAACGAAAATTTGCAATAAGAGGCTTAATTTACTAAACCTATCATTTTTACATTGATCACAAGCAGTTTGATAATCTGCAGATAAATCCAATAACACTTGCCATTTTTTAAACGTTTCTATTGCAGTTTCAACAGCCTTCATCCAGCTTTCAACTATTTTTTGTTGTTTACTGATATATCCACCAGTAAAGTTCATAATCGCATCTAAATAACATACTATTTGAGTAGCATATTTCGCTTCCAGATGTCTATAATTCAAAATTTTCCTTGGAAGAGAAGCCAATTGATCCAAAAGATCAAGTAGATCACTTACACCGTTAATAAAGTCATTCATATCAACTGTGATTTTGTCACAAACTGTTTTTTTAGCTTCATTTTCATCACATTTCCAAACAGCCAAACGTTCATCCAGTTGCTTTTGCATATCCTTTTTCCATTTCTTCCATTGTTCTTTATATTTATCAATTTCTTTCTGCGAAACAGCCGGAATTCTTACCGCTATTTCCTTACCTTCTATTTGAATCAAAGGAATACTGCTTAAGGTAGTAGCAAAATCATGAAAACTTTGGAAATTAACTTCACTCGTCGCTTTTACATTATTTTTTATAAACGGAACTACATCAGGAAGAATTAAATAAAATTTAGGAAAATCCAATAATTTATTAAAAATTTCATCCATCTGATTATCTAACCAATTTGTTATAATACTAGGAAACCCTGGAATTTTCACATTACCTCCCAGTGAAGCAGAGACAGTGTCATTGTCAGACCCAAATCCGCTGTCAAATTCACCTCCTTCAATGTCAGCTGTGTTAGAACCATCTGAAACTATAACAGCTTTACCAATTTCTGAATCTACAACCGCCTCTTTAGCATCAGCTATGGCATCACCAACTGCACCAATCACAGAATCACAAATTCCTGAAGCTCCAGGAATACCTCCAGGTACTGCAATGGCATAACAAGGTGAGGCATGACCAGGTCCTGGTCCAACACAAACGGCAGTGCCTAGGCCACCAGATAGGGTAGGTGATATATACCACCTACCTGACGAAGGTGCAGAGGAAGGATAGAGAGGCATAAAGTAAGGAAGATTTGGCGTACCAATCGCAAGTGCTGCAGTACCAGGCGTTGCACCATCAGGTACAAAAGCAGCATAGTTATATGGGATAGGGGAACAACCACCACCTGAACAACGTAAAAGCGACAAAGCATTTTCCATTTTATTTGCTAAAGCATCAGCAGCATTTTCATGCTTTTCAAACGCACCGTCCCACATATCACTACAACCGTTATAATCTGAATCATGACTTTGTTGATCAACATAGCCCTGAATAACATCCGGAGTTGGAATTTGAGAATCTCCAGACTCATTATTATCAACAACAGGCACAGCATTATATTTCAAATGTTTCACTCGTCCTAGGCTATCAATTCCTGATGAATATAAGTAACTGACAATGCCTTCAGGGTTAAGTTCAGGTCTTACCATTATATCCAAACGAGTATCTTTGTTATTAGCAGCGTCTTTATAGTCAGTAAAATTATTACCAATATCAAATCTAACCTTTGGCATTTGCTTTATTGCCATACTGTATTTGATATTACGCATAGAATTAGCTGGGACAGAAATACCTTCAATAACATGTGAACGCATAGACATACCAGTTTCTTGCCAAGTCAATTCATCACCACAATTAACGTCTATACACGTCAAAGTATCAGGAAGTAATTCCATGGACAATGCCGTGGCATCTGAAAGCATTAAGTTATTAATATTGGAATTGCTATTATTTTTTAAAGTGATTATGTAATCAATTTTATCACCCACATCAGCATTTTCACCATTTATATCTATAGCGATTTTACTTGAGTTAACACCAAATTTAGTATCAGAAGATAGTTGCACAAAATCAAACTCTCGTGAAAACCTAAGAGCAGGAATATAGGACTCGGCCATCTGAGAATTACTTTCAAAAGCTGCTTGGGCCGCAATCGCTTGCTGCGCAAGCTCATCACCCGGCTTCGGCTCATCACTTTTTAAAGAAAACTGCAATACTTTGTTTTCCACCAATCTAATCCCAGGATAATGTATAAAAACACTATCCTTTTGGTTTTGATTTTGATCAATTTCAAAACCAAAATCCCAATCACGAGGAGCTTCACTATCCAATCCAACACATTCTCCGTCTTTGATTTTATTATGATAAACAGATATTTGACCTGAAGAATTACTGACCACCAAATCCTCACAACCATCAAGATTCATGTCATCAGATTTCATTTCATATATCTTTTTACCATCCAGCGCCAAATCCAAACTGTATCTATCAAACCCACCACCATTATTCATATAAAGTGAGACACATTCTTCCTCAGCATTACAACTCTCATTTGTCCCAACAACAATATCATCATAAGAATCGTTATTCACATCTATTTTAGCCACACTCAAAACCTCTCCGAAAATATTCAGTACAATTCCTTTCTCCACATAATTCCTATTACTAATAGAATTCTCCAATAACTTAACAACACCATTTTTATAAACTAGAAGTAAATCCTCACGCCCATCTCCATTCATATCAAACTCAAGCATTTCCTTAATCTGCTCCTGACCGTTGTAAAGTTGTTTACCAAGATCACGACTATATCCACTGCCATTGCTTACTAAATCCTCTTCAATATCAAGACTTATCATCGGATCACCATAAATAATTCCGACTTCAGAAGCATAGGGCATATGAGATTCTCCCACTGAATTACCAGCTGCAAATAATAACATATGTTTATTTTCTCCTTGAAACCCAAGTCCAAAATTATTATTAACATCTTCTAATGAAGTCTGAGCAAAACCAGGTTTATGTTCAGGAGCCAATGTATTTTCTTTATCCACTAAATACACACCCATAGGATGAGCAGTAGAATTCCTACTAAAAGAATCTTCTAATCCATATTTTTTTGAATTAGAAGCAAGTTGAATAGCAAGACCAGGGAAAAGATTATTCCTACTACTATCAAAATTCATCTTCCTAACATTTTGACGGAAATTTTGATTAATACTCACGACAGCATAAGGCAGCTCATTATAAGTCACAACAAAGGTCAAATGACTTAAACTAAGGTTATCATTTTCTTCAGGCAATCTAACAGAAAAATCATCACTATTAAGAAAAACTCTACCCAACTTATCAATCCTCACATGTCTTTCGCTACCTTCTTCTATGTATATCTCATCACCAATCAATTTAGCTTCAAGATTAGACTGTGGACTAATAATTTTCACATAAACACCTTCTTCTTTTGCATTTAATTCTTGTTCATTTTCCAGCAAACTCAATGCCAGCTCTTTAGGTTTCACCAAAAAAGTAGCCAATTCTTTTTTAGCGATTCTGTCAGATAATATAATTTTATGATAATCAAGTTTCTTAGACGCAGGAACTAAAACCGATTCAATTTGATTAGACATGAGTTCTATAACTCCATAAGCGTCCACTGAAATCAGTTTTTTATATCCATCTGGATCAGCTGTTATAGCGCTCACGACTTGCGACTGCCCATTATACAAAATTTTCTGAGCCAAATTCTCTCTTAGCAATTCGTCACCAAAATCACCACCAAGTAAAGAAGTATACAAAGATCTAGGCGCAAATTTTTCTACATCACTAGCTCTAATAAATTTTTTCACATCCAAAGATAAATACGCAGAATCTAAGTCAGGGGATTTAGCCACAAAATTAACTTTACCAGATTTTCCTTTACTCACAATCTGAGTAGAAGCTATTCCTTCTAGACTTAGAGCACTTGCAGCCTCAAAATCAATAAGTTCATCACCAGCTTCACTCACAGCAAACTCAACTCTCCTTCCATTATCTTTACTTACAAGATTCCCAAAACTATCCAAAAGTCTTGCTTGTAGAAAAACACTTTCCTCAGGATTAGTACTTATAATTTTCTCAGAACTTATTAACTCAATTTGAGTTGCTTCACCAGCAACAGTTTTCAATTTAGCGTTTGTAGAGGCAAAACCTGGCACAGTAATAGAAATTTCAACATTACCGGTTAAGCTAGAAGATTGAAACAGAGCATCAGCCGCTTTAACCACTCCAGCCTTCATTTTTTCTGCTGCTTGATTCTTAAATCCACCAAAACTAGAGGTCAAAATCTCAAAATCAATAGGTCCATTATAACTTCCAACCACTTGATCTTCATAAAGCATAGTCACTTCAAATCCAGCAATATCAGATTTATTTGCAAGGATTTCATCCACAGTATTAAAATTTCTATCCACTATATCTACAGCCAGCTCCACGCTATCCACCACATCAAGCGTGACAGAAGCTCCTATTTCATTCACAAAATCAATCTCTCTCCATCTTTCACCAACTTCAAGAAATCTATTCTCCAAATTCCTATCCATCAAAACAAAAATCAGATGAGCTAAACCAACCTGATCCTTAGCTATTACATCCAATTCAGCTACACCTTCCATTGTATTTAACTGAGTACCCACAATCACTGAACTCATATCCACACTCGGATTTATTTCAACAACATCATTACTAAATACAGCAACTTGAGAGAAATCATTATTCGCCAAATTCCCAAACTCATCATAAAGTGAAATCGTGAAATGCGATTTCGATTGATTATTCGCTACTAACAAAAAGCTATTAGCTTCAACTTCTATAGCTACAGGTTCTCCAGCTTCTAATTGTATTTCTTTCTTAGCATAAGGATAAATACCTTCACTAATAACATCAGCACGTAGATTTACAAAACCAGTTTTAGTCCCAGTTTTTATACTAACAAAAGCGATTCCATTTTCAGTGCTAACAACATTTTCTCCAACAAATTCAGCCAATTCATTATCCAAAGAAAATTTTAATTGATGTACGACATCAGAATCAATACCATCATTTCCCCATACTTGTACTTCAAATTCCATTATGCCTTCACCATCAGCAACAAGAGCATCTTCATCAGAGAAAATTTTAATCTCATTATTAGTAGAATTGATTTGAACAGCATTTGAAAATAAACCTTCATCAGTTTTCACTCTAAGGGTAGCCATACCTACAACATCACTTGCTCTTAATTTAAACTCAACTTTACCATTTTCAAATTGCTTAGAATCTGAACTCGTAACATCAAAAGCGACTTCCTCTTGAACAATTTCAAGATTACCTAGTTCTTTAGCATTCACTATCGCATTAGCATTTTCATCATAAGCAGTTCCGCTTACTATCACTTCATCAGAAGTTTTCGTAGAAGCAACATATCTATCAACCTCCAATTCTATTCTATCAATTCTAGTAAGAGGGATTTCATTATCATCAAAATGAAAATTCGGATTAAATCCACAGGATTGTTCAAAATTCGGCACTGAAGTAAATCCGTCTATAAATATTTCCAATTCTTTAAGAAATTGATCCAACCATACAAACTCCCAGTCATCTTCATCACCTTCTTCTTCAATAGCTTCAATATCCCTACCTTGTCCAACTCCAATATTTTGCTCCAAAGCATTAAACTCAGAATCTTCCTCAGGTAAATCCTTATTAAAACTCATTCCAAAATAATCTTCCTGCCCATCAAACACTAAATAACTAGCTTCATATCCATTACTAGAATCATTTATATAAGCATCATGTTCCTTATCTCCATTCAAATAATATTCCAAAACATAATGATGTTTTTCATCTATATTCATATTTAACCAATCCAAAGCATCAGATAATTTCGCAGTAGAAGCTCTGCGTAAATTAAAACCACTGATCGGATAATCAGTAATATTAGTCACAACAGTGGCCAGATATTTATTTACTATTTCAGTTTCAATTTCTTCAAAAGTATAAGTATTCGGTGCAGCACTTGGATCAATCAACATCTGAGCACCAGGCAAGCGAGACAACTCCTTAGCCTTATCACTTACGGCCTTGCTTACATCACTAATATCAGAGATTTCTTCATCAAAAAGATTTATATAATCAACTTTAGCAGTGAGACCCGAATGCGCCTTTGGAGTAGTGGGTTGAGTTTGAAACGCCACATAGCGTGGATTATCTATAGGCAAAGAAAACGAGTTTTTAGACTTTATCTGCTGGCTAATAGTATAAGGCGTTGGTTCATTGTGAACGATAATAGAGGAAATTTCACTACCATTTTCAGACTCAAATTGATGCGGATTTACGTTTAAAATTAAATCAGTATTAAAAACTTGTCCCCAGTTTTCTTCAGTCACTTTTTGTCTAAATGATTCAGAACCAAAAGGGATAGTGTAAGTAGTTTCGTGAGAGAGTAGTTTTCTTGAGATTTCTGGCAAATTTTCACCATCTAAACCAAAAGCAGGATTAGCTTCTTCATAATCATAGAATTTTGTTTCAGCAACGCCATCCTCATCTTCATCAATAAATTTAAAATCAACAATTCCATCACCATCATTATCAATCCCATCAAAAAGCCCAAAATGATCAGAAAAATTCGCAAGTGAAACAGATTCACCTAATGTATTAAGCATAATTTCACTAGCATTTAATTCATCCATACCTAACCAAATACCTTCTTTTGGACTAAAGTCACTGCTATCTTTTGGGGCACCACCATGTACATAATCAGGCTCATCACCCAAACGACTATCTGCAAACAAAGCAAAAGATTCCATCAACTGTCCATACCAATCAAGATCAAAAGTAGGAGCAGCACCAGGATTTCCAGTTGAAATATCTAAAACAAATTCATAAGGATTAGAATCACTACCGCCTTTTTGATACGAAGGTAATCCAACACCAAAACAAGAATTAAGATAAACATCATCAATATCTTCAAAATCATTGGATGGAAATTTATATATATCCACTGAATTCTCCCAATCACTTACCCTGCCGGAATTTATAAAATCATTAGTCTTTTTAACATTTACAGGAAACTGAAGCACAGGCTCATCTTGACCAGGTATGGTCATTTTAATTGGTGCCAAACTACCAGCAGGATCCAAAACAGGAATAGAAGCAACTCTGCCAAGACATCTATCACTATTTCTGAAAGCGGAATTTGCATTACATCCAGCCGAAGCATCATAAGCCTGACTGTTATAACCTAAGACATCATTTTCATATAAAGTAAACAGAGCACCATCACTATCACCCCAGTCACCTGGGAATTCTATATTTTTAGGAAAAACTGCAAACTCAATATCAGGTTCACTTTCAGGATCTTCATCCGTTGTTTGTTTTATATCATCAGTATCTTCATGAACTTCAACAGTAAAACTAACATTTTCAGAACGTTTTTCATTACCACGATAATACTCAAAATTAATCACACCTAAAACACTTAACACACGAATATCTTTTAACTTAGGACTTGATATCAATTCATCCGCATCATCCCAAATTTCCAAAGGCGCAGGCAATTGAGCCAAGGGATTATTAGGATCAAACCTCATAATTTCATCTTTTGAAGCCACATTAAATTTAAAATCTTTCAAGCTATCCAGTTCCTCATCTTTTATGGCATCCATAAATTTAACAACCTCATTATAACTCTCAGCTATAGCCTGATCGAATGTATAGGCGAAGCTTAAGTTACGGCCATTCACAGACTTAATTACATCACCTTCCTTTAAAATTTTTTCAAACGGACCTACATAATCATCTTCCTCAATAGGATTATGAATAAAAGCAGGTATTCCATAATCAGGATTAGATTCAACAATAGCAGCAGTTTCAGTTATACCTCCTGAGACAAGAGTCCCGCTATAAGTTTGATTAGTCACTTTATATAATTCTTCTGGTGACACAATTCTGGTATTCACTCCAGCGGTGACAACTGGCATAGCAGTAAGAGGATTATCAGAACGCATTGACCTGGTTAAAATAGAATAATCCCCATCAACGCCTTCATCCTTAGGATTAAACTGTAAATTCTCATCAAAATACTCAGACTTAGTGGAACCCAAATAAGGGGCGCATAATTTCGCACTTTCCAAATCATTTGCATTGATACCGTTTATGTACAAAGCACCATCTTTATCATTCAAATAATGAAACCGCAAAACATGATTAGTAATCCCCAAGGGTGGATCATCACCAAGAATTTCATCACCAAGTTCACCAAGCAATCCTTCCTCAGATTCATCAGTAACAAAAACAGTAAATTCTCTACCATTTTCACCAAAAGAACCTGTTAAAACTGTGGAATCCAATAGAGGCAAAGGCTGCTCAATTTTCTCAACTATTTCATTGATCTTTTTTTCAAGAGCATCGTTCACACTACGAATATAGTAACGTGTATAATCATCTTTCATACTGATAAGTTCAGGCATGCTATCAATATCCTTAGCGCTATAACGCCCCATATAATCAGCCCAATCATTTACACTGGAAATATAACGATTTAGAACCTTGTAATAAGGCAAAAAAGCTTGATCGATCACAGATTTCGAATAAATATCAGGCAAAGCAGCCATAGAATCAGAATTTTGAAGCGCATCCAAAAAATTCCCTTCACTAGGTTTCAAATCATTATCCTCACTAGCTTCAAGATCAAAATCTATAGGTAAATCTTCAATCACACTCCCGTTTACCTCTTGAGCCCAAAATTTATTATATCGCATGTAGATCAGATCCTCACTAGCTTCAAGATATTTAATATAACGTTTATAAACATCAGGATGCATCTGTTCTTCTTCATGCACAAGATCACCAAAGAAAAGTTTTCTATCAAAATCAGCAAACATAGGTTCGCCATCATAATAGAGATGATTTTTATCAAAAAACTCAGCCAAATCATTCACACGTTTAGCTTTTATAACACCATGCCAAGCTTCAGGTTTAGGAAAACCAACATTTTCATTTCTTTCAAAACTATTAGTTTTTTCGTCATAAATATAAGCTTTATCAACAAAATCAGTATAAGGAAACATACTAATAAACTTATTCCCTGATTTACTGACTACAGGTAAAGGCACATCACCTATCAAAACCACACCTCTTAATTGATTTTCATGCGAACCATCCCCAGAAATATAGAGATTTTCAAGAGCTTCAGACAAAGTCACAACAGTATCGATCTCTTTATCAAAAAACAAAATCTTAACATCAGTAAGATCATTATTCTCTATCAAATCATCAGCATAACGACTAATTCTCTCCTCAATTCCATCTTCCCTTAAACCGTATTCATCCTGTAATTCAGTTTCTATATCCACACCACGCAAATCTTTATCCACAACCAAGACAACTAGGTCATAAAGAGTATCACTATCATTCTCCGCTTCCACCACTTCAACCTGCTTTATTTTTGCAGCATAAACTGGCATAGGAAAGACAAAAATCTGAGTAAAACTCAAACAAAAAAGAGAAGTATAAACTACAAATTTTTTAAGGAAAAAGGGAAGAGTCATAAGCATTAATATACAGCCACAATTTTAACATATAAAGGGACATTTCTCACTGTTTTTTTACTTTTCTATGCATCATAAAAAGCTCAACTAGCGGCCTCTTGATAAAAGTAAAAGCCCAGCCAGATTTCTCCAGCCGGACCTTTCAAAATTCAAACTAAATTTTTAATCCAAACTTTCTTATTGGATCAATGTTAAATAACAATCTCCACCATCAGTTTTCAAAACAGGATTCTTATTAGCAGCAACTACACAATCATAATTCCCACTAGGATCATTTTCAACATTTGTAATAAATCCGTGACTATAGTCTAAGCCTGCATCAAATTTAATATATTTATATTGTCCAGTACAACCATCAGTAACATTATTTGGGTCAGGATCAACAGGGAAAACACCTGAAAAATCAGCTAAATTATCAGAAATCAATTTACCAATAGTACCAGCACCACCAGCAGCAGCATCATTAGCTACACATCCTCCATCAGCAGGTAGAACAGCCCTTTCAAGTATTTTTGATACCATAAAATTTTCTAATTTTTGAACTGATGCCAGTCTTTGTGCATCATTTCCTTTTCCAATCGCTCCGAACAGTGTTGGCAAGAAAGCAACAGCCAGAATACCGATAATGGCTATTACTATCAGCAATTCAATAAGGGTGAAACCTTTTCGATTTTTCATAATTAATGAGGTTAAAATCTACAAAGCCTATTCTAGTTGAAAGAAAAGCCCAGTGCTACAGTTAAAGGTTGACGTGAGCCAACATTATAGTCTCGCAACTTAAAGTGCACCTGATAAATTAGCTAGTTTCATAATAGGCAACATAATAGCTGCTACAACAGTTCCTACTGTAAGGCCAACAATAACCAAAATTATCGGTTCTATAATTTTTGAAATACCAGCAACGGCCGTATCCACTTCTTCTTCATAAAATTCAGCTACTTTCTCAGTAATTTCGCCAAGTTGAGCTGTTTTTTCACCAACATCTATCATATTTACAAGCATAGGTGGGAAAAGCGAACTTTCACTAAGATTTTCTGCTAAAGGAATACCTTGTTTAATATCCTCTATAGATAATAGTAATCTTCTTTTATAAACTTCATTGCCTATAGAATTCGCTGTGATTTCCATAGTTTTCACAATGGATACGTTACTATCTAGAAGGTTGTTCAAAGAACGAGCAAATCTGGATAAACAACTTTTTTTCAATAATCCTCCAAAAATAGGAATACTTAGCTTAAATTTATCTAATAAATACATTCCTTCTTTAGTTTTTTTCAAAAATGAGAAAATCAGAAACATTGCACATAAGCCAATTGCAAGCAGCATTCCATTTGCAATTATAAAATCACTGGTAAATACCACAGCTTTAGTAATTCCAGGCAAATCTCCACCCATTGAATCAAAAAGTTGAGTTAATTGAGGTATAACATAAACCATCATGGCTACAATCACAGCAATCAATAGGGAAAAAATCACAATTGGATACATCATCGCACTCTTAACTTTTGACTTCATCATATAAGCTTTTTCAGTATCAGTAGCCAGGTTTGCCAGTACTTTGCTTAATTGCCCAGAGGCTTCACCAGATTGAATCATACCCATTTCAGCTTCATGAAAAATATCTGAAAATTGTAACATTGAAACTGATAAACTTTCCCCTTCTTCAATAGTTTTAGCCATATCAGTCACAACAGTAGCCATTCTTGGGCTATCCTGCATCTGTGAAACTAGTGATTTCAAAGCTTTCACCATTGGAATACCAGCATTTATCATTACTGATAAAAGATGATAAAAATTAGCTTTTTCTTTCACTTTCACACCGGATTTAGAGACCATATAGTTATTAACCTTGTCATACCAGCGTTTAAAAAAATTACTACTGATGATTTTTTTGCTTGAGATTTGATCTAAAACAACACCCTCAGAGTCTTCTTCTATAGTTAAGGTAACACCGCTACTGGCAGCCGATATCTCTCCAGCGAGGTTGAAACTCTCTGTACCACTTGTTGCGAAATTATCTTTTGCTTCTGGCATTTTATTCTGATTTACGAGCTACTCTGTATACTTCTTCAAGGGTGGTAAGTCCTTCCAGGGCTTTTATAATTCCAGCCTGTTCTAGCGTTACCATTCCGTTTCTTTGTGCAGCTTCTTGTATCTCCATAACAGAGGCACTATCTGCTATAAGTTTTCTCAATTCATTATTCATTCTAAAAACTTCATATAACCCAACTCGGCCATGATATCCAACGTTATTACATTCAGCACAACCGGGTGCATCGTAAAATTTCAGTCCGCTTAGAAGGGCAGGGTCCACCTCATCTTTCACTCCCAATTTATCCATAGCGTTCTTAACAAGTTCAAGTATATCAGGGCTAACTACAGCCTCTTTTTTGCATTTTTCACAAATCCGTCTAACCAACCTTTGAGCAATAATTAGTTCAATTGTTGATGTCAAAAGATAGGGTTGAATACCCATATTCACAATACGAGTAATTGATTCAACAGCAGAATTAGTATGCAGAGTTGAGAATACCAAATGACCTGTCAGCGAAGCTTCGATCGCAGTATTTCCAGTTTCTTTATCACGAATCTCACCTACCATTATAATATCAGGATCCTGACGAAGAGCTGATCTCATACCTGAAGCAAAATCATATTCAATATCATGATGAACCTGGCTTTGATTTAAACCATCCAGTTGAATTTCCACAGGATCTTCAATAGTCAAAATATTCACATCAATTTTATTTAATCTACTTAAGCAAGAATATAGAGTTGTTGTTTTACCTGAACCTGTAGGACCTGTATTGATAATAATCCCATTTGGAGATTGCAAAGCTTCCTGCAAATTTTTCAAACCAATACCAGAAATACCAAGATCAGGTAGATCTGGGATTTTTCTAGATTTATCTTGTATACGCATTACTATCTTTTCCCCATTAACAGTTGGTAGAGTGGAGATACGTAAATCCATTTCACGACCATCTTTCGTTGTAACATCAGCACGACCATCTTGAGGTAACCTCTGTTCATCAATCTTCAAATTGGACATGATTTTTATTCTAGAAACAACGGCTGGATGAAGATTTACCGGGTACTCAACAATGGGTCTCAAAACACCATCAATTCTATAACGAATTCGTACTGTGCTTTCCATACTTTCTATATGTATATCACTAGAACCTGAATCCAATGCATAACTAATAGCCACCATAACCATTTGTGGCACATTAGCTGACAAAATAGCATCTTGAAGTTGTTTCAATTTATTTTCTGCCATAGGTGATTGCACACCGGCAGCAGCTTGAGCAACCACAGTAGCTTGAGCAGTTGGAGCCACAGTTCCATTGGCCACCAAATCAGGAACAGCCGATACTTGAGTAGCAGGGGCGGCCCCCCCAGACACAGGCATTGCCTGTTGAACTTGTTGTTGAGTTAGGGGATTATCCACAGTTATTTATTGAAAATAAGCGTTAATTTGTACAGAGAAACTGATGATTTTAGGACCATCATCTTCATCTTCGTCTTCAAAATTTAGGCGTATAGATGAAATATCCATCAAACGAGTATTTCCGTTCAAAGTTCCTGAATTTTCAATTAAGTGAAGAAATTTTATGAAATTATTGCTTGAACTCCTGATAGTCATTCTCAGAGGCAAGACGCTATATTTTTCCTTTTTCACAACATTTTGAAAATTAATATTCGAAACTTCAAAAGGATTATGTCTTTTCGCTAGTTTTTGTTCATATGAATCAATTTGCCTTGTCAGCTCAGTATAAGCGTTGTCCGGTGGGAAGATATCCGCCAATTTTGTATTAATTTCTTTATCCAAAGCATCAAATTCAACTTTTAAAGAATTATAATTTGTTTCTTCATTAACAGATTCTTCTGATAAAAAAGCAACAAATTCTTCACCACTTCCTATACCACTTTTAGCCATATCATATCTTATCCATTGTTTATAACCGTAAAAACCAAGTAGAACAATTAATAGTAGACAGGCAAAAGCATAGACCTTAGTTTGGAATTTTTGCTGTCTCTCTAAAATTTGATAAGTAGTATTGCTCATAATTAATTGTTAGCCAAGTTCAGTGATAATTTTAATATGGCAGTATAGCCATCCGTCAAAGAACCAGATTTATTGAACGAATTCATATCAGCACCTTCAAAAGTATCTGAGTCATTGAATTCATCAATCAGATTAGCGATCATCGTAAAATTAGTAGTATCAAATCTTTTCGTCTCTCCAACAATAGAAATTCTTCGATTTACACTATCAAAATCATAGCTGGTATAACGTATACCACCCAGTTCGTTATAATAATCATCAGTATAATATCCATCCACTGCAATAGTTCTCAGGTCAATTTCATCCATAATATCTGACCATTTGATTCTTTTTTCTTTAATATTTTGTATTGAAGTAAGGTTGCTTGTTAAGAGTGAGTTCATATCTTTAACAAATACATAAACATCTTCATCTGACATAGCATCAAAATCAGAATTTATAATCAGATTTTTTAACTCAGTATTATTCACTAATGCTATAGTTTGAGTATAAGTTTTAAATTCTCTTAAAGCTTCTGTTTCCTCATTTTCAGCTAAAGACTGAGCTTTTTTGCTTAGAACAGTTGTTAGTTTATCTCTAAACATGGTCTCCAAATCACCACCTTCATTAGTCAAATCCACAGAAATATTTTTAATATAAAGCTCACGGGAATTATTGATTGCCACCTTAATATTTTCTTTCAATTCAGTCATTTGTTCTAAAGATTCACGTTTTTCTGATTTTGTAGAAGTTTGGCTTACAGAAACATCATAATTTTGTAAATAACTATCACCACTATAACTAAAAATATCTAAATATCCTTTGATTTGTAGGTATCTATGAAGATTAATATTAGTTTGTAGTTTAATAATTTCCGCATTAGTCACGGCAAGGTCTTGTGAAACATTAGGAATATCCAGGTTATTGGTGATAGATTCCAGGCTTTTCGTTAGTTGAGTACTAAAAAAAAGAAAAGAACCAATACCAGCCACAACCAAGAAACTAGCTGTAATTTTCAAAATAAGTAATAATATACTTTTTGGAGGTTCCATTCCTTGAAGCAGAGATTGATCTATCTCTGGTGCTATCCCAAGAATATTTTCTTCTCCTGTAGCTGTTTCTGTAGAAACAATACTGCTTACAAGAGCAGAATCATCAGCCTTTGTATCTTTGATATCAAGAGGATTGATAGGCTGAGGTTCAGGTGCAGCCGCTTCAGTCTGTTTTTCTTCTGCCATTTATTTTGGTTTTTATATCATATTATTATAGCAAAAAAACACGCAAGAGTAAAGCATCTAAGAACAACAAAAAACCTCGATTCTAAGATCGAGGTTTTTATTCAATTTTGAACAATTTCTACTATTTAAGTTCAACAGTAGCACCAGCTTCTTCAAGTTTCTTTTGAAGTTCTTCAGCTTCAGCAGGTTCAACACCTTCTTTAACAGCTTTTGGAGCACCATCAACTAGATCTTTAGCTTCTTTTAGACCAAGACCAGTGATTTCACGTACAGCCTTGATAACAGCGATTTTTTGACCACCAGCAGCAGCAAGAATAACATCTTTTTTACCATCACCAGCAGCAGCAGCATCGTCACCACCACCAGCAGCAGCACCACCAGCAACCATCATTGGAGCAGCAGCAGATACACCGAATTTTTCTTCAAGTGCTTTTACAAGGTTAGCTAAATCCATAACAGGTAGTTTTTCTACCAAATCCATGATTTTAGCAGCATCCTTACTTAGTTCTACAGATGGAGCAGCAGCTTCCTCTGTTTTTGTTTCTTCATCTGACATAATTATAAAAGTTAATTATTTATTAAATAAAATTAAACGGATTGTTCTTGTTTTTCCTTAACAGCGTTAAGAACTCGCACAAACCCAGCCAAAGTATTGTTAAGTACTCCATGGAAACCTTGAACTGGATATTTAACCAAGTATACAAATTTCCCAAGCAATTCTTCTCTACCAGGTAATAAGGCCAGTGCTTTTGCTTCTGCAACAGTGATAACTTTTCCTTCAAAAATACCACCTCTTAGCTGTAAGTTTTCATTTTTCTTTGAAAATAAATGAACTGTTTTAGCAGCAGAAATTTCATCTTCCATACTAAAAGCTGCACCAACAGAACCTTCCAAAGATTCATCAGGTATTTCTCCAAATCCTGCTTCTTTAGCAGCAAGTTTCAACAAAGTTCTTTTAGCAACTTTAAATTGAACACCTTTTTCACGCATGTCTTTGCGTAGTTCGCCCATGTCTAGGACTGAAAGACCTTTGAAATCAGCAAAGATTACTGATTTAGCCTCCTTCATCTTCTCAACCAATTGAGAGACCAAGTCTTCCTTTTGTGCTTTTGTTAACGGCATTGTTATTTTTAGATTAAAAAAAATCTCGACTGCGAGATAGAGTGAGATTGATTCAAAGCAACTATGTTGTTTGTCTCGGCAGGACTTATGAGAGCCTACTATCTATGACGCACAAGCATTCTAGCGGAAAAACTTGCCATGTCAAATAATTTTATTTCAAAATCAGAAATACACCATTAAGCACATATTATAAAAAAGGTGTTGACAGAACCACTAAAACATCGTAAGGTCTCGATCCATGATTTTTTAACATATACAAATGAGCATTGAACAAATTCAAAATAATGAAATCAATATCGATGAAGTGGTAGCAGACATAAATTCTTTACCAAAACATATTACTATAGCAATCGCTTATTTGCTTCAAGAGGCTGTAGATTTTTTAAATAATGCCACACCTAACTATATAACAAAGTTTGCTTGGGTGCTAGATATGGCAGCTGAAGATCTTGAAGCTGACCAATTTATACAAAGTATAAATTATTTCAAACAAGTTGATACTACGTTTTGCTCTAGAATTAAAGAAAATTTAGAATTATTACCAGATAAAATTCTTTATGAAATTACTTATTTACTTGAAAAAGTTTCAGAAAAATTAGAAAAGGTAAATAGTTATACTATTGCTGGAGACATATTAGAAATTGCTGATAATATGTGGTACACAGTGGAAATCATTCTTGAAGAAGAAGCGAATACACATTAAAAATTGTATTTTCCATAAATCCATTTATGTTTCTTCAATTCTTATATATCCTTTCTTTTGCGCACTACCTTTGGCAACTTCTCTTCTTTCAAAAGCATCAATATCAGCTTTCGTAATGGTCTTATAATATGCAGGGTGTATCCAATCTTCATCACCTCGTATCAAACCAAATTTAATATTAAAAGCAATGTCCTCATCGCTTAAACCTTTATTCTTTTTGGCTTTGTCCTTTAGATGTTTGAGCATAAAATCAACATTTCTTTCCACCTGTTTAGGCATTTTGTATTCATATTTACTGCCATATAGTGGTTGGTCTTTTGCATGGGCTTCACCTTGTTCACTTGCCACTTTATCCATATAAGCGTTCATATCTAGGACATTACGAATGAATTCTGCTGGACTTCTTCCTTCTATTTTCTTCCATCTAGTAGTCCCTGTAAATGAACCATCATCATTTTTTTCAAATTCAAAATAATTATGACCACCACCAGTACTATGACTGGCAATAACAGCAGTAAATATATTTGAATTTGGCACTTTTCCAGTTACCTTTACATCTATTTCAACACCACTAATATTTAAATGAGCAAAGGGATTAGACGCATCTTTCATAGATTCTGGTATTGGACGAGTATTTGAATATAAAGCTTGTGGTTTCAATTTTGTTGAACCACCATATTCTAAGACAGTTCTTGCACTGCCTCTATTGCTTAACACTAAATCTAAAACTTGAGTTTTACCATTTATTCGTCTTTTTGCCTTTTTAGCTGCATAGGCTAGTTGAAACAAGCTAGCCGAACCATATAATACATGCTGTGGAAGCATTCCATTTTTCTTTGCTAAATCTTCGATATTGGCTCTGGTTTCTTTCCAATTATCGCGCTTGTTAATCTTCATCTTAGAAAACGCATGAGCAAACCGAAAGAAAGTTTGCATATAAGCGCTTTGTGAGAGATTCGAAAAATTTGTACGAACCTGAATTTTTGGATCATTTATATATCCAATTAAATTAGAGACTCTATTTTGCATCTTTTCATACCAACGGTTAGTTCTACGCCTTTCCCTGCTAAATGGTCTAGGATTAACCTTCCCAACAGCTATTTTAGGTCTACGTGTAACTTGCCTGGCAATTTTTTCACCATAAGCAAATTTTCTCCAATTATCAGCAGCTTTTTCAGCACTTTCAGCATCTCTATAAGGTTTTTCTCCAGATTCCTTAAATTGATCAGTATCCATCGGATTGTCCAAAGCTTGACCTAAGCTATCAAATTCACCCATAGTATTTATTTTTATTTCACAAAATTATACCATTTTAAAGGCATAAAGTCTATACTACCACCATGCAAACCGAGTTATCCACAAAAATCCAAGAGTTTTTATCAACAGCAAAGAAGCCGTTGATAGTATTATTGGGACCAACAGCTTCCGGCAAGACTTCACTGTCTTTAGACATTGCTAGACAGTTCAAAGGAGAAATCATTTCAACAGATTCGCGTCAAATTTATACAGAAATGGACATAGCAACTGACGCTTTAACAGAGGAACAGCAAGAGGGGATTCCTCATCATATGATTGGCATCTGCAAGCCGGATCAGGTTTTGACAATGCCTGAATACAAGGATATGGCACTGAAAAAAATTGAAAAAATATATAAGGAAAAACATATTCCTATGCTGGTTGGTGGGACGGGTCTTTATAGTACAGCTATTATGGAAGGCTATGACACGCCTCGCATTCCGCCTGATATGGAATTTCGCAAACAACTTGAAAAAGAAGCTGAAGAGAAAGGTGTTGAGTATTTACATAAAAAGCTTGAAAAACTTGATCCTAAAGCAGCTGCAAAAATCCATCCAAATAATTTACGTTATGTAATTCGCGCAATAGAAATCAATAAAACTACAGGAAAACCTAAACAAGATATAAAATTTGAATCATCATTTGATGTTTTAATGATAGGAATTAAAAGAGATAGAACTGAACTATATAATCGTATTAATAAACGAGTAGATGAACAGGTGGAGAATGGCTTATTGGAAGAGGTTCAGGCTTTGTTGGACAAGGGGTATGATGAAAATCTCCCATCAATGACTTCTTTAGGAGTAAAAGAAATTATACCTTATTTAAAAGGGGAAATGGAACTCAATCATTGTTTGGAAATTTTGAAGCGTAATACAAGACGTTATGCAAAACGTCAAATGACATGGTTTAGGAGATATGATACTGTGCTGTGGCTCAATCCGAAAGAGACTTGATTAAGGGCCACTAAATAAAAAAAATATGGCAAAAAATCTTAAAGAATTATGTGAACTGGCTGCCAAATTACGTAGTGAGACAGGTTGTCCTTGGGATAGAAAACAAACTATTTCAAGTATGCTCAAATATATTGATGAAGAAATAGAAGAAGTACGAGAAGCAATAGCAAACGGTGATCATGATAATCTTCGTGAGGAACTGGGTGATGTACTTTTTCAACTGGTAATGATAACACAAATTGCCGGGGAAAAAGGGTATTTCACAATGGATGATGTCGTGGCAGATATTGGGAAGAAGATAGTGGACAGGCATACTTGGGTTTTTGGTGATGAAAAAGCCGAAACTCCTGAGGAGGCATTGGAACTTTGGAAGAAAAACAAAGAAAAGGAAAAAAGAAAATAATATAAATTTAAAAATGTCTATTTTAAGAAAAAAGTGGAATGTTATTAACAAAAATGATCATTCAGCATTAGAAAAGGTTTTAGAAAATCGCATTGATATAAAAAATTCTGAAATCCAAGAACTTCATGATCCTTTTCTTTTTAATGATATGAAAAAAGCAGTTGAGAGAATTGCTGAAGCCATAGAAAATCAAGAGAAAATTGTGATTTTTGGTGATTATGATGTTGATGGTATTACTGCATCTGCGATCTTGATAGGTATACTTAGAAAATTAAATGCAAATATTATATATAGGTTGCCAAACAGGGTAAATGATGGTTATGGACTATCAGATAAGTTTATAAATGAGTTTATAGAAGAAGGTGTAAATCTGATTATAACTGTAGATTGTGGAATCGCTTGTGTTGATCAAATAGCTATGGCCGATGAAAATGGAATTGATACAATTATCACTGATCATCACAGAATTCAGGCTAGAATACCTAAGGCCTATGCAATACTGCATCCAAAAGATAATTCATCTTATCCTTGCGACGAATTAACAGGGGCCGGTGTTGCATTTAAGCTAGCACAAGCATTAATCGAAACTAATGTAGATGAGTCAGAAAGGGAAAATTTTCTTAATTCTTTACTGGAATTTGCTTGTATGGGGACAATTTCTGATATGGGACCTCTATATGGGGAAAATAGATTAATTGTACAGCGTGGGTTGAAAGGTATATCTAAAACTCAGTGGCCAGGTTTGGAAGAATTAAAAAAAGTAGCTAAAATATCAAACGATAAAGCGGTCACCGCCAGTGCTATAGGTTTTCAACTAGGACCAAGAATAAATGCTGCAGGACGTATTGGGGATCCATATAAAGCTCTCGAATTGCTCATCCGAGATGATAATGGCCCAGAAACAGAGCAATTAGCGGCTGAGCTCGAAACTTTAAATTTGCAGAGACGCGAAATGACAGAACAGGCTATAGAAAGCGCTATTAGCCGTATAGATTCTGAAAACCCACCATGTCTTATTTTTGAGTACAGTGCTGATTGGCATGTTGGAGTACTGGGACTTATTGCCGGAAAACTTTCAGAAAAATACGGACGACCATCAATAATTTTAAAGGATAAAGGGGATACATTAGTTGCTTCTGCTCGTAGTTTAGAATATTTTAATATAATAGAGGCAATAACTGCTTGTTCTGAGCATTTAGTTTCTTTTGGAGGACATGCTCAAGCTGCAGGACTTACTATAGAGAAATCCAAACTTCCTGAATTTATAGAAGCAATTGAAAAATACGCAAAGGAGAAACTTAAAAACATAGAGTTAGAACCTACTTTAAACATTGATTGTGAAATACAAGGCAAAGAGATTAATATGAGTTTTTTAGACAAGATAACTAATCTTGCACCATTTGGTGTTGGAAATGCTTCTCCTAAATTTCTTATTAGAAATGTATCTGTTGAATCTCCTGCTCAAGTTGGTAAAGATAAGAATCATTTAAGATTTACCATAAATACTGCGACAAAAAATTATAGGGTTATAGCATTTCGCATGGGAGGGGTCTTGGAACAAGTAAAGAATAATCCAAGTATTGACCTAGTGTTCACAATCGAGAAGAATAATTGGAATGGCAGAGAATATATTGGGATTCAAGCACTAGACTTTCAAATTAATGGAGAGTAAAATCTGACTATGAGAAAAATCCTGATTCTTGCAATAGCTTTTATGATTCTAACTGGCAGTGTTCATGCTGCAGATATGGATAAATGGTACCTGTATAACACTTCAGGCAAAATCCATAACTTTTCTGTTAGCTTCCCAACCGACTGGAAAGCCCAAAATATTTCAGATAGCAAACACGGTTTTTCTCCAAGTGATAACTTTGAGGACCCATTTTATATAATTCAGGAATTTGAAGGTCAAAGTTTTGAGCAAGTAATAGAACATTATCGTACAGAGGGAGGACCTATGCTCTCTTTCAAAGATTTTATATTTCAATCAAGCAGTGAAGATATTATAGCTAGAGAAGTTATTTACGATAAGATGAGTATAAAAATGATTAAAAGAGGGACGGTAATTTTTACTTTCCTGCCTAAGAACAATCAAGAGAAAAAGAATGAAGAGGTATTTGATAATATTTTCAACTCTTTTCACTTCAGTGATAATTGGCATCAGTATATAGATTTAGGTGAGAATTATAGTTTCATTTTTCCAAAAAATATGGATCTAAATACCATTAATAATGGAGTAGAAATTTTAGATGAAGATATTACAGTTTTTTCCGTACTACTACAGGAAGATGGAGAACTAAAAAACAAGGAGAAGAATTATCATATAGATGTAGATGAACAAAATTCTTCTTTCACTGAAATAATGGAAAGTTTTAATTTCTTTGATATTGATGAAATTGAAGAAGATTATTCTTCATTTTTATATTTTCCTGATGTAAGGGATAATCATAAAAACAGCACTGCCATTAATAGGTTAGTGAAAGATAAGGTTATAGAAGGATATTTAGATGGTACATTCAAACCAAATGGAGAGATAAATCGTGCTGAACTTACAAAAATGGTAGTAGCTACAAAAAACAATCCCGATCCTTCAAGGTATTCAAATTGTTTTCCGGATGTAGTAGAAGAATGGTTTGCTCCTTATATTTGTTATGCCAAAAACAGAAGATGGGTGACTGGGTATCAGGATGGAAGCTTTAAACCAGAATCAAGCGTTAATCGGGTAGAGGCATTAAAAATAATACTTGAAGCTTTGATTAATTACGATATAAATGCCGAGCTAGAAGATGAATCAATAACAGATATAGACACTGAAATGTGGTATGGATCTTATTATAGCTTTGCTTCAAATAATAACTTGCTTGATACAGAACATGTTATAAACAACAAATATATTCCAGACGGAAATATCTCTAGAAAAGAAGTGGCAGAGATCATATACCGCATACAACAAATGCCCTAGCTCCTGACCCCAAACTCTTGATACAATGCTAGCCAATTATGACTAGTCAAGTTCTTGACATATTTATGAAAATGTTTTAGAATTATACAATACATTTAACCAAGAAATGAGAAATAGTACACAGCAACATGTAGTAGATATAATCAATAGAAGCGAGAGTATTTTAATTCTCCCTTCATCTCCGCTGGACGGTGATTCTTTAGGGGCTTCTATAAGTTTATATACAGCACTAAATAAGCTTGGGAAAGCCGTAACTGTGATTTGTAGTGATCCTATTCCTGAAGTTTATCAATTTTTGCCAAACAGTAAGGTGGTGGGGAATAAACTGGTATCTTCTAATGATTTCATTATAAGTTTGGATTATGATGAATCCGAGATTAAAGAGATAAAAACTATTATAGAAGATAAACGAGTAAATATAGTTATAACTCCAAAAAAAGAGAATCAAATTTCTGAAGGAAATATTTCATTTAATAGGGGGGAAATGTCTTATGATTTGATTATAACCGTAGATTGTGCTGAATTATCACAACTCCGTTCTATTTATGAAAATAATATTGAGATGTTTCAAAAAATTCCAGTTGTAAATATTGATCATCACATATCAAATGCTCATTATGGGAAAATTAATCATGTAGATATCATGGCAGCTTCTACAACAGAATTAATTACACCAATGCTTGAGCAATTATCTAAGGAACATGATATGAAATTGATAGATGAAAATGTTGCAACACTTTTATTAACAGGAATTATAACTGACACAGGTAGTTTCCAAAACGCCAACACAACACCTAAATCATTTGAGGTAGCTTCTGATCTTATTGCATATGGGGCAAGGCAGCAGGAGATTATTCAATGCATTTATAAAACTAAGCAGCTTAGCCAACTTAAACTATGGGGTAGGGTACTGACAAAAATTCAAACTGATGAAAAATATCGTGTGGTTTGGTCAGCTCTTAGTCAGCAAGATTTTCGTGATACCGGTAGTGTTGAAGATGAAACTGGTGATATTATAGACGAATTAATGACTAATGCTCCAGGTGCTGAAATCGTTGTTTTAATGAAAGAGCGTAAAGATTCTAGTATTTCTGTTAGTGTACGTACTACGAGTGCAGCTATTGATAGTTCAAAAATTGCTGAACACTTTGGTGGAGGTGGGCATACTCAGGCAGCTGGATTCCGTATTAAAGATATGGATTTAGTAGAAGCGGAATATAAGGTGGTGGACTATATCAAAGAATTTCAAGCTGAACGTCTTAGATTAGATTTGGAAGAAGATGAAATCCCAACAAAAGTTCAAGCAAAAGTTCAAGCAAAGGAAGAGGTTAAACCTCAATCTAAGAAAAAAACTAATGGGATTAAACCAAAGACTCCGGTAGAATCACCAAAGTCTAAAGTTTTATATAAATTTGAAAATTAAAATTTTAGAGAGTATCTAAAAAATCCATCCAATAGATAATTTCTGCTACTTGGCCTCTTGTTAATAGGTCATCTGGTTTAATATAAGCTGCAAAAGATAAATTTTTATTATTCGCAAAATTAACATAAGCTTCATACCATGAAGTTCCAGATTCAAAATTGACGACATTATATGCTTTCAGTATGATTTTTAGACCTTCAGCATAGTTTATAAAATCTCCAGGTTTAAAATTACCACTTGCATGTCCGTTCACAATGCCATGAGCTTTAGCAAAACAAATAAATTCTGTATACCATAAGTTTGCTTCAACATCAGGAAAACATTTCGTTTCATTACTTGCAAAAGGGGCATATGAATCTTGGCTATTTAAAGCTGCCACAATAATTTTTGTAAACTCTGCTCTATTGATTTTTTCATCAGGTCTATATGTTCCGTCATCATAACCTTTAACAATATTTGAATGTTCTACATAACGTATGGCATCTTTATATTTATAAGTTTTTGTATCATCAAATTTAGAAGGTAAAACTACACATAAATTATTTTCCACCTCATCTTCAGTACAGCTTGCAAACACACCAAATTGACAAATCGGAAGGTAACCTTCGCCAGGAATTGTTGGTGCAGATCCTACAACCCCACCCAAACGAGTTTGGCAATTTTCAATAAAAGCTGTGTCATCACTATCTATACTTCCACAATCACCGCTTAAAATTTCTTTATTATCACATTCTTTTTCATCAAAAACACAGGAGAATAATTGCTCATTTGTAACTTCATGTCTTGTAATTAAGGAAGAACCACCAAGCACAGAGCAGCGTGATTTGGCAGTATCCCAAGCATCTTCTACTTCACAATTTTCTCCAGCAATATCTTGTTGATCACATTCACCTAGCTCACCAAAATCACAATAAACTTCTCTTTCTCCAGTAGATTCATTAACAATTCTTTCTTTCGCATTGCCTCCAAGCTCAGAACAAGATTTCAATGTTTCTACTTCTTTATTTGATTTGATTGGACAATTGCCATTAATTAGTTGGTTTTCTCCACAATCAGAAGATCCTGCAAAATAACAAACCATTTCATAAACACCACTAATTGCTGCCAGTTCAAAATATTCATGACCACCAAGTTCATGACAAATTTCTACTGCACGAGTTTGTTGTTCACTGTATTCATGTGGCTTTAAAGCTAAAGCCAATGCCGAGCTACTTAACACTAACACAAGAGCGAGGGAAGCTCTCAAAATTAGATTTTTCATAGGAAAGACGTTAAATATTTATAAAAAAATTAAAGTTGATTCATTATATCTTCTGAAATATCAAAATTACTATATACATTTGAAACATCATCATCATCTTCCAGAGCTTCAAGTAGTTTTAAAACTTTTCTAGCTTTTTCCACAGTATCTATATCAACAGGATTTTTAGCTATATAAGTGATTGATGCGTTTTCAATTTCAAAACCAGTTTTTTCCAAATTATCTCTAACAGCCATCAAATCATTAGGTGAAGTAATGATTTCAAACACAGAATTTTCAACACTAAAATCCTCAGCTCCAGCATCGATTACTTCCAATTCCGCTTCATCTTGATCTTTGTCACCAGCCTTAGCGATAATCATTCCTTTTTTATCAAACATCCAAGCCACAGCACCAGCTCCTCCCATATTACCACCATTTTTCGTAAAAACAGTTTTCACACTAGCCACACTACGATTTTTATTATCAGTAATCACTTCAACCAAAACAGCAGTACCTTCAGGTCCCATTCCTTCATACATAGCTTCAACATAAACTGCACCATCTTTATCTTGACCTGAACCTTTTTTAACAGCTTTATCTATATTAGAGTTTGGAACATTATCAGCTTTCGCATTAGCAATAGCTGAACGCAAAGCAGGATTCATATTAACATCAGCACCACCACGAGCTGCAATCGCTATTAGTTTCGCATGTTTAGTGAAAATCTTTCCACGTTTAGCATCAGCCGCGCCTTTCTTATGTTTAATCGAGTGCCATTTCGAGTGTCCAGACATAAATTAAATTTAAAATATTCCCAAAGATTATAAACCTAAGACTTTCTTTTTGCAAAGATCCTCTGCATAGGAATCAATCCTATACACCAGGCAACTTCATAGAGAACAGTGAGCAGAACAGTAGTGGAATCAAAATACTGAGTAGCAATCACAATAGCTAATCCAACATTTGAATAAGCCATTACAACAATACTAACAACTAAATCATCACGATTTTTCAGATAAGGAAGTGCAGCAAATAAATGGAAAAATAGAGACAGTCCTATAACAATAAGGGTACTAAATAAAGCAGTTTTAGGATCTCCAACCAGTTCTTTTGAATAAGGAGCAATAGCAACCATCATAAAAATAAAAAGATCAATACTGATAATACTTGCAGCATATTTACTAACATTTTTACAAAATTTTGGTGTGAAAAACTCTAAAACTAGAGCTATCAAAAATGGGATAAAAACCATTCCGAACAAGAACAGGAACATAGATATAATATCGAAACTCACTTCTGAGCCAAGTGTGTAATGGAAAAGTAAGGGTAGGGAAAAAGGCACCAAAAGATTAGTAAGAATAGCTAAAACCAGACCGACTTTCACATCACCTCTGAATAAAATCAATAAACCAGGAGTGGCTACAGCTGCAGGTATAGCCGCCAAAAGCATCATACCTGGTAAGTATTGAGGTGGAAGAAATTGTCCTAAGAAAAAAACAATCAAAGGTAAAACCAATAATTTATTCAAAGTTAATACAGTGATAAATTTTGCTCTTCGGAAATCTTTTATGAATTCCAAAAGATTTATTTTGATCATTGACACCAAAAGTAGAATAAAAAGACCTAGTATAATAACTTTATCCGCAATATTAGACAAGTCAACAAATTGTCCCATCACCAACCCCATTGCTATCCCAAAAGAAGCTAAAATACCAAAATGATTTTCAAAGAATTTAAGTAATTTCATTATATATGATTTTTAACAGCATCAGCTATTGCTTCGCACACGCCTTTTTCGAATACTCCAGGTATGATTTTCTCTGCTGTAGGAGATGGAACCAGTGCTGCCAACTGTTCAGCAGCAGCTAACTTCATTTTAATATTGATTTCTGAACATCGGGCATCTAAAGCCCCACGAAAAATCCCAGGAAATACTAAAACATTATTAATTTGATTTGGATAATCTGACCTACCTGTTGCCACAATTGCAGCACCAGCAGATTTTGCAAGAGCAGGATCAATTTCAGGATTAGGATTAGACATAGCAAAAATAATCGCTCCTTCGTTCATAGATTTAACCATTTCTTCACTTACAATATCAGACTGAGAAACTCCAATAAAAATATCAGCAGACACCATAGCTTCAGCCAATCCACCGTTAATCATTTCACGATTAGTAACTTTCACAATCTCCTCTTTAGCACGGTTTAAATTTTCACGGCCTTCATATAAAAGTCCTTTGCTATCCTGTAAAATAAGATTTTTAAAACCGTATTCCAAAAATAATTTACTAATAGCAATACCAGCCGCACCAGCACCACTAATCACAACTTTCACTTCTTTTTTATTTTTCCCAACTAATTTCAAAGAATTTATAATACCAGCTAAACAAACAATGGCTGTTCCATATTGATCATCATGAAAAACAGGTATATCCAAAGCTTCAATTAAACGTTTTTCAATCTCAAAACAACGCGGTGCAGAAATATCTTCAAGATTAATACCACCAAAAGATGGTGCCAATGCTTTTACAATTTGTACGATTTCTTCAGGATCTTGAGTATCCAAACAAATTGGAATCGCATCAACTCCTCCAAATTCCTTAAACAAAGCACATTTCCCTTCCATCACAGGCATCCCAGCCAATCCACCTATATTTCCTAAACCAAGAACAGCTGATCCATCACTAATAACTGCAACAGTATTTCCACGGCTAGTATATTCATAAGATAATTCAGGATTTTTAGCAATTTTTCGGCAAGGTTCGGCCACTCCAGGCGTATAATAAAGACTTAAATCATCCTTAGTTTTCATTGGAACTTTTAGACCGGTTTCTAATTTTCCTTTATATTTTTTATGTGCTTCAAGCGCACGTTGATTAATATCATTCATAATTTGGTGGGGTATCAGGTGGTATAACATTAGGTTCAGAAGTAGGGAAAACTCCGGATGTTCCAGGATTTACAGTAACAACCCCTTTTGAATCACCGATCAAAATCGATTCCAATAAATCATCAGTGCCAAACAAAAAAGACATCACAAAACTGGCAATAGCAACCGCAATCACAATCAAAGCAGCAATCACAACCGGAAAATAACTATTTTCATCTCCATTTTGATAATTAGGCATTTATAAGGGTTAAAAAGCTGTCGTTTCACCTGCTCGTGTATCCAATATAACATCAGAAGCACGCTCATACTTTATAGTATAATCCAAAACATCGCTATAATAATAATCAACAGGTCCCGTCCCAACACCTATAGTATCGGTTTCAATAATTAACTTATTTGGCAGCATATTAACTATATCCATACCTTTATTTTCAACTAAAACATGTTCGAAAATCTTGCTCATCAATCCACTGTAATCTTCTTGAGGGACAACAGGAAGTTCAACATAATCTAGAGAGGAAAGCATTGTTTTCATGAATTGCTGCAATTGGAAGCCGAGTATACCATCTCCGTATTCAGTATAAACAACAAGCACATCACCATTATTCAAGTAAATATACCAGTCTACAACTCTTTCCTCAGGGTAAAGGATTTCCAAAGCATCAAAAGCACCAAATTTAAATTCCTTATACTCAGCATTCGCAAAAGCCGTACGTATATTTTCAAAATATTGTAGAGATTCCAATTCCAAGTTGTTTTCATCCAGATTTACTCTCAATACAGCAGAATTCGGATATACTCTAGCATCAGAAAATTGTAAAAACTCACGATCCGGTTTAAAGAAAATGATCTCATTTTTTTCTTCAATAATCTCCCAATCTTTCGGTGCAAATTTTATTTTAAAAGGCAGAATATCGCTCTCATAATAATCCCAATTTCTTTCAATCGGGAAAGGAGTTTCATTATTCTCAACTACAATTAACATCCTATATAAAAGTTCAGCAAAAGCAGATCTTGTCATAGCCTGATCAGGATGTACAGCACCATAATCATCAGAAAAAACCATATTATGATTACGTGCATAATAAAAATACGGCGCAAACCAATCATCTAGTTCAACATCAGTAAAAAACATTTCATCAATATCTCCAGTCAAAGTTTTACCTGAAGCCATGAGCATCATTTTTAAACTTTCAGACATATTTACAGTATCAGCAGGTTTAAAACTACCATCAGGATAGCCATCTATAATAGAATTCATATTTGCACCCATTACATACTCAAAATACCAAGACCCCAGTTCAACATCTGGAAATTTTGCAGTATAACTAGCTGAATGATCTATTTCAAAAGCTTCAACAATCATTTTCAAAGCCTCTGCTCTATTTACCAAATTGTCAGGACCAAAAGTTCCATCAGGATAGCCATTGATAATATCTCTATCATCTAAAAACTCTATAGCATAATAATTACCGTGATCCTCAGCTACATCAGGAAAAGATCCGGTTGCATAAGCCGAGCCGGAACTTAAGACGAAAATAACAAAGAATGATAAGAACTTTTTCATAGTAAAAACAATATAACATAGACCAAGATCTATGAATATATCAACTCACCAGGAGTATATCTATCTAAATCATC
Organism: uncultured Candidatus Peribacteria bacterium; assembly: GCA_964406295.1. GTDB lineage: Bacteria > Patescibacteriota > Gracilibacteria > UBA1369 > LOWO2-01-FULL-3 > CAYORB01. Next base: position 53,835 of record CAYORB010000002.1, read on the forward strand.
TTCACCAATAAGTTCTATAAGCCTTTCCACCACCTCATCAAATTCCACTGTTTCTTGTATACCTTTTTCCATATCACGAATAATAGCTGTGCCTTCCCTAACCTCAGTGATTCCTATCAAAACAGTATACGGAACCTTGAATTTATTAGCCAATCTCAATTGAACATTGATAGATCCTTTTCCTAAAGCTCCCATACTTCTGAGACCGGCATTCCGCATATCACTAATCAGAGGTAGACATTTTCTCTTAGCTTCTTTACCCAGTTGAGCTACAAAAACATGCAAATCATCTTTATGAGGTACTTTGATTTTCGCTCTTTTCATATTCGCAATTAATCTCTCAACACCAGCAGAAAATCCCATACCTTCTGTAGGTTGTCCACCAAGCATCTCTGCCAAACTATCGTAACGACCACCACCACCTATGGCATTTTGAGAACCTTTTTCCTTATCCCAAAACTCAAAAACTGTTCTTGAATAATAATCTAAACCACGCACCAAACGACTATTTTCTACATACTCAATCCCAAGTTCATCCAAATACCCTTTCAATTCTTCATGATGAGCAAGCGAATCAGCATCTAAATAATCTTTCATATGCGGCGCCAATTCAGCTAAAATCTGACAATCTTCTTCCTTACAATCCAGCAATCTCAAAGGATTTTTATCTAATCTATGTTTACAAGTCTCACATAAAGATCTTTCCTTACCAACATAATAATCTTGCAATACTTGCATATATTTTTTCCTATCTTCACTTGTACCAATAGTATTTAGCTGCAATGTGAAAATATCATCAACACCAAGATCCATATTAATTCTATGAGCCAAATGTATAACTTGCGCATCCAAAGCAGGATCATTTTCACCAAGTACTTCCAAACCAAACTGCCAAAATTGTCTATATCTGCCTTTTTGAGGTCTATCGTATCTAAAATGAGGTTCAAAATAATATAACATCACAGGTTGAGGCAATTGACTCATGCCATGTTGAATATAACTACGAACAACACCAGCGGTTCCTTCAGGTTTTAGTGTAAGGCTACGTCCTTTTTGATCCTCAAAAGTATACATTTCTTTTGAAACAATATCAGAAGTATCACCAATCGTACGTTTAAAAACATCAGTGAACTCAAAAACAGGTGTACTAATACGACGAAAACCAGCTTGTCTAGCCCTATGTCTAACTACTTTTTTGATAAATGTATAGTAATCATGATCATCCGGAAGAATATCATGAACTCCTTTTGCTGTGCGAAACACTTCTGACATAAACTAGATTGAATAAATACAACTAAACAAACACACTGGATAATACTTTACCACTTTTCCGCTTATTATCAAGGAGAAGAAATTTTCTTACTCAGATTAATTACTAATATCAGCTCTTGCTCTTGCACCATTAATAGCTTCTTCCAAATCTCTAGCAGCACCAGCAACTATACGAGTAGCCCTCAGGTTCCCAGTATCATGAGGCTGTACAGGAGTCTCAATAAAAGGTAATTTTTCATGATTTACTACTGAACCTTCTTTAATTTCTCCTACAAGCACTCCATCCGCACCTATTTCTATACCAGCAAAATCTGTAACATCACCACCTGGCGCAAAGGTTTCAACCATGGCTCTACCTGTAAGATTTCCTGTATCAAATGATACTTCAACAATACGTCCTCCCAACGGTCCTCCCAATGGTCCCTCCAAAAGATCTCCATCTAAATCCATATCACTTGCCGCAGTTTGACAACTAATATCAACTCCAGGTTCAGTTGTAGATTTCATTCGACATTTTGTGACTACACTATGAATAATGACACGAACAGTATCACCACTAATTTCAACCTCTCCATTTCCTAGATTAGTAACCATAGCTTGAACTCCAGCACCTATAGTACCAGCAACATTCGTATCTTCAATATTAACTGGAGGCAACATATCATCCTCTTCCACTCCACATCCTTGTGACATTGCAAATGCAGATAATAATAGTAAAGGTGTAGGTAATTCTTTTAATACTTTTGGTGAGTTCATAATAAGTATATTATTTTTTAAGCCCACAATTAAACACTTTTAAAGAGGATTGTCAAACTTTTGCCATGTTTTGGCTTATTGCTGGTCGAAATCTAATTTTATTCATCCCCGGGGATGAGTCCTAAATCTCAAAACTACTTTCTGGAGTGACGTTCTGGCTTTTGGGAAGGGTTTCTGGTACTTCGCGTTGTAGGAAATATCCAGCACAAGCTATCATCGCTGCATTATCTGTGCAGTATTTTATTGATTTTGGGAATCTAAATTTAAAATTTGAAGGCAATCTTTCAATAATAACCTCTCTTAAGCGAAGATTTGCTGAAACACCACCTACTAAATGCACCTCTTTTATTCCAGGATATTTTTCTATCGCTCGCATCAATTTACCAGCTAATACATCCACAACCGCTTCTTGAAAACTGGCAGCAACATCAGCTTTATCAGCGTCTTTGTTTTTTGTGATTAAATCTAAAACAGAAGTTTTTAAACCTGAAAAACTAAAATCTAAGCTGTCTTTATCCAACCAGGCTCTGGGCAATTTAAAAGCATTTTTATCACCATTCTCAGCTAATTTTGCGATCTCTGGTCCTCCTGGGTATCTCAAGCCAAGCAATCTAGCTACTTTATCAAAAGCTTCACCAGCAGCATCGTCTCTTGTTTCACCCAAAACTTCAAAATCACCATGTCCTCGCATTAAAACCAATTCATTATGCCCTCCCGACACAGTTAAAAGCAAAATAGGAAACTCAGGCTCCTCATCTATAGCAAGCCAAGTGGAGTACATATGTCCAATTATATGTTGCACTGGAATGAGCTTTTTATTTTTTACATGGGCAATAACAGAAGCAGTTTCAGTGCCTATTATGAGGGAAGAGATCAGTCCAGGACCTTTTGTGACAGCTAAAGCGTCAATATCATCCCATTTGCAATTGGCTTCTTTTAGGCATTCATCTAAAACCGGGATCATTTTTAAAACATGTTCTCGGGCTGCAACTTCAGGCACAACTCCGCCTGTTTTTGCGTGGATATCGATTTGAGAAGAAATTGTATTTGCCAAAACTTTTTGACCGTCTTCTACGATAGCAGCTGCCGTTTCGTCACAAGATGTTTCTATAGATAGAATTTTCATGAGCTCAGTGTAGTAAAAAATGCGAAAATATGCTAGAATTACTCAGATGAAACCAACTTCACTAGAAATCATCGAAATACTAAAAAAAGCTGGACACCAGGCATATTGGGCTGGTGGATGTGTTCGTGATATGCTTTTGGGAACTAAACCAAAAGATTTTGATATAGTGACTTCAGCTAAACCTGATGAAATAGAACAACTTTTAGATCATACTATTCCAATTGGTAAGAAATTTGGTGTAATTTTAGCGATAAAGAACGGTCACCACTTTGAAGTAGCAAGCTTTCGATCTGATTCAGGATATTCAGATGGCAGAAGGCCGGATGCGGTGGAGTTTACTTCAGCAAAGGAGGATGCTTTTCGTAGAGACTTTACGATCAACGCTCTTTTTTATGATCCTGATGCAGATAAAGTAATAGACTACACCAATGGGGAAGTGGATATGAGAGATGGATTGATACGATTTATAGGCAATCCCGAAGAACGCATTTTAGAAGATCATTTACGTATTTTACGTGCTGTGCGTTTCAAGAATAGTTTAAATTTTCAATATCATCCGGACACATATACTGCTATCAAAAAGCATGTAGATTTGATAACAAAAATTTCAACAGAAAGGATACGTGATGAACTTATAAAAATGATTATGGGAGATAATCCGGGGCAGGCTTTTGAAGAATTATTTGAGATAGGAGCCTTGGAACTACTTATACCTGAGCTAACTAAAATGAAAGGTTTGGCTCAACCTCTGCAATATCACCAGGAAGGGGATGTTTGGGATCATTCGATTAGGGCTTTAGAAGCTTTGACAAACGAGGATGATGATCCAAATCCTTTACCTGAAAAACCGCCATCTCTGGCTTTGAAATTAGCAACATTTATGCACGACATAGGTAAATTTGATACCTTTATAGTAGATGAAAATCGTATTCGATATGACGAACATGCTTCAGTGGGTGCAAAAACAGCAGTAGAAATCCTCAAGCGTCTAAAATTTGATAAGAAGACAATCAAAAGAGTAAAATGGTTAATTGAACATCATATGATGGTTCTGCCTCTATTCAAAATGAATGAAGGTCGCCGTCGTCATTGGTTTATGCAACCAGGATTTGAAGAACTTCTTGAAGTATATAGAGCTGATGCAATGGGAATAATTCCAATGGATATTTCAATGTACGAGAAACTCAAAAAACTATATCATCATGAGATAGCAAAGCTTAAACTGATGCCTAAAAATCTGCTTAGCGGCACTGAGATTATGAAATTGCTTAAGATAGAACCAGGTAAACAAATAGGCAAGATTTTAAAAGACCTCCGCGAGAAACAACTCAACGGAGATCTTAAAACGAAAAACGAAGCAAAACTCTATGTACAAAAGGTTTTTGGCACTATTTAAATCAACTTCTTCTTCTTCATCATCTTGAAATAATCCAGTTTAGTTACCACAACAGTACCTACTCCGATTAGGAATAGCGCTATATTTATAATCCAACCAATAAAAGGAATCATTCCCACCAAATAATAGGCAAATAATATAAGAGTAAGTACAGAGAAAAGTTTAGTAACAGATACTTTTCTTTTATAATTCAAAAAATAACTACCAATCCAAGCACAAGTAAAAATCTTCGCTAAATAAACAACAATAATCATCAACGACATCAATATCAAAGCAAAAGGAATCCCTACGATAGTTATCATCAAAATGATAAATCCAATAAACGCAGCTATTACAGTTAATAATCCAATTCCAAAAGATCTAAGAACATTTTCATTAGCAAGTTTCCCACCATTTATAAGCATTTTTGGCATAAGCAATACCATGAACACCATCAATAAAACAGCAGCTAGAAAATTAACAAATTTTTCTAACAGAAAGAAATATGTCAATTCTTCTACAACATTCTCTTTCTCAAATGCATTAAAAGATGTTTCACCTTTAACAACTCCACTTGGAACATTTCCTTCAATCAAAGCTGAGTATTTCAAATTTCCACCAATATAAGCATTTTCATCAATATCAATAGTATCTTCAACAGTGATCATGATATTTCTTTCAACAACTCCGTTTAAAATAAAAGCTCCAATACCACCACGGACATCTTCAAGCACTTTTCCATCAATAGTCAGTACACCAGTTCCAGCAAGTACACTTCCACCAATAACAGAATCTCTACTGATATCAATCTGTCCACCAGCACCAACAACATCATCCCCAACATTTCCATTAATCATAATCTGTCCACCTAAAACCCTTATGTCACCTGTGACATTCCCGTTTACAGTGACCTTACCACCACCAACAACTAAATCTTCTAATATATTTCCATTTACAGTAACTTGGCCACCAGTGATATACAGATCTCCATTTATATCAGCATCAATATCAGCTTTTGCTGCCATAACATAGGCATCATCCAATAAAGTTTCTTTAATTTCGAAATTCTCTCCTACTTGTAAAGTAACAGCATAAGTCGGAATGCTGGTGATCAAAAACAGCCCACCAAAGAACAGTGATAAAAATTTTTTCATGGAAAAAGGATTAAGATAAAACAATCCTACCACAATCTATCTTTCTAATAAACATACGTTCTCGACATGATAAGTATGAGGGAACATATCTACCGGTTGAACTTTTTTCACTTTATATCCATATTCAGCAAAGAACTGACAATCTCTAGCTAAGGTAGCTGGATTACAGGAAACATATATAATTTGATTACAATCAAAGTCATTTATTTTATTAATCATCTTACCTGTAAGTCCAGCACGTGGAGGATCTACAACAATCAAAGAAGGTCTTTCTTTCATAGTATGTAAAACCTTGCCTACATCACCTAGGAAGAAATCAGCGTTGAATATTTTATTTTTTAAAGCATTTTCTCTTGCAGCGATCACAGCTGATTCATTTAGTTCAACTCCAAGAACACCTTCAACATGCTTAGCTAAAAACAGCCCAATAGTTCCAGTTCCACAGAACAAATCAAAGACTAACTTTTGTGGCTTGTTTAGGGCCATTTCTAGAACCTGACTATACAGAATTTCTGCTTGTAAAGTATTCACTTGGAAAAAAGATTGTGGACGAATATCGAAACTCAATTTTTCTTCACCAATATGCATTTCTTCATGCAAAGCCGCCTTACCATGCAATAATTTTTCAACAACTTTTCTCGGTTGACCTCTCTTGCTAATATCTTTAATCCAATAAATTGAAACTATTTTCTGATCACCAGTATCAATTTCCATCAACATTTTCACAAATTTCTCAATCCCTTCATCAAAATCTTCAGGTAAATCATCTGACGTTTTTAAATTAATCATCACTTCATTTGTTCTCTTGCCTTCTCGTATGAATATTCCTTTCAAAAAACCTTCACCACAAGAATATTTAAATGGAGGCCAAGTCAAAGCTCTCATAAATTCTCTGATTTCGTTCAGGATTTTATAAGACACTTCAGACTGCAGATGACATTCTTCCAAATCCATAATATCAAATCGTCTTCCAGGAACATGCATTCCCAAAGTGAAATTCATATCAGCATCATAACCAAAAGAAAACTCCATTTTATTCCTATAATAAAACTGATTTTGGCAGGGGATTACGTCTTCAACTGGAGCATCAGAAATTCTGCCTATGCGCTCAAAAGCATCAATCACAGCTTTCTTTTTGAACTCTAATTGTTGTTCATATGGTATGAATTGCATCTGACAACCACCACAAATTCCAGAATATTTACATTTAGCCTTAACCCTATCTGGAGATTCTTTTACAAATTCAACTAAATCAGCTTCCATAAATTGTTTCTTTATTCTGGTTAGTGAAACTTTAACTATATCACCAGGCATAGTTTTTTTCACAAAAACAGCAATGCCTTCATGTTTACCAATTCCAGCACCACCGAAAGCAAGTGTGTGAATTTCAATCTCGATAATTTCTCCTTTCTTTAACTGCATAGTGCAGCGGAGCTTAACAGAGCTGTATTAAAAAGTCTACTGAGTATCTTCTGAACCGTGTTTCACACCAGCTGAAGTTTCAGCTTGTATACTTTCTGGAGTTTCTTCAGTTTTTCCCATTTCAGGATTTAAAAGTGTGTCATCAAGTTGTAATTGAACATCATCTTTGATAGTAGCAATCGGAGTAGTGGATTCTTGATGTCCAGGCCTAAGTTCAGCTGGTTTTACAACCCATTCTCCTTCATGTCCTTCACTAACAAAATTTAATTCAGGGAAAATTTTTCTAAAACTTTCAAGTGCCGCTTGTGAATCTTCAGGACTTGGATGAGCACCAGCCTTAGATAATTGATGCATTGCATAAATTCCATCGAAATCACGGGCATAATACATTTCATAAATTGTTTCAACATTAGAATCACATTCTTCAGCAAAAGAAATCATTTCCTGTGCATCATAAATAGTCTCAAAACCATTAGGGAAAAATGTAGCAGTCATGGCATCAAGAAGATCCTCTTGCATCATATCCTTATCTTGGTGCAACAATTCATGTGCGATCGCTGAAGCCATTCTAGCTGCAGGATGCATAAAAACAATAGGATCAACTTCTACATGCGCCTCATGAGCTTCACCAATAATATTCCCATCCATTGTTTTAAAATGGATTTTGCTTAAATCCATATCAACCTTATCTCCACATTTTTGCTGAACAAGCGCAATAGAGGTTTTTAGAACTTCAGAGGCTTTTGCAGCATCAACTTCTCGTCCTCCAATCATGGTTTTTTCACCAACACTTATTCCAGCTAATTGTTCCCCTGCATCAGAGGCTTTTGTTATTTCATTCATTGTGAAATTATAACACAAAAGCGACTGAAGAGCAAATGCTGAGACTTCCAAAGTTCCAGAGATATTTCCAGAGGCTCAGTCTAAACTTCATCGAAAGTTTCTCTGAAAAACCATTTGATAACTTTCCAATTATCATTACGTGGAGACAAGGTATAAGCGTGATTTTCGTTTGCACAACCAGGATCAGGCTCACCAGCAGCTTCTGCTTGAGCCATCAATTCATTGCAATTTTCTTTAGTAATATATGGTGGTACATAGAGTACGTTGGCTGAAGATAAAACATCATTAGAAACAATTTCATAGTTTTGGTAGCGGAAATAGTAGGCCAGCGCTTCATCCATTTTTATATCTGTTTCAGTTTTTTCTAATACTGATTTGATTATAGAATAAATAGTATCTGCATCACCAAAACCAAAGTTACGAGCTTTTGATTGTAAAGCTTGAAGTATCATCTGCTGTCTCTCAGCTCTGGCAAAATCAGAGGAAGTATGACGGGTTCTCGCAAGTCGTAGGGCTTCTTTTCCACCTAGGTGGTAGTCGCCAGGAGGATAATTGAGAGTACCTTCAACACCATTATCTATAGTACGATAAGTAGGATCCACAACAGCTTTTTCCAGACTGATATCAATTCCACCAATTAAATCAACGACTTCAATAAAAGCGTACATATCTATTAAAATATATTTATCCAACTCATATCCAGTGATATCACTTAGCACTTTTTTCAATTCAAGCATTCCGTATAAATTGGCAAGAGCATTAATTTTGCGTCCCTTGTACCAAAGATCACGCGGTATACTTATCATCTTAATTTTCTGAGTTTCCTCATTAATATGCGCAAAAATCATAGTATCGATCAGACTACCATGCTTACCAGCTATCAAAATATTAAAAGTACCGTTTTCCGTCTCAGAATTATTATAATTCGGAATATATTCAGGGATTTCTAAAGTTTTTTTTTTGAACTCAGGATCAAAGAACAAAATATTTTCTGAATTAGTACCATCAGGCTGCACTATATTAATAACCCCCGTTGTTTTTTCCACAACCAAAGAACTAACATGTACATCATTCATATTATAAATATCAAAATACATACGTTCATCATCTTCACGAACATCATCAGAAATATACAAACCATTATCATCCAATAATAACTGAAACCCCGGATCATTTAAAGTTTTCTTCATAGATTTAAGTGAATCATAAGCTTTTTTCTCAACCAAAGTTTGTGTATCAAGTCTATCAATAAATGCTAAAATATCCGCCCCAAATTTTTCTGTATTTTTAGAATTAGAATTATTAGTAAGATCAATCAAACTAACCACAAGTGACGCTTTATCCAATAATATTTCTCCAATTATTTCACCATTTTGATTAAAAATACGCCAATTTTCATCAATTGAAATATTTAATGATTTCATTTTATTAATCACCAAATCATGAGTAAGAACTGTAACAATTTTTGATTCTATTTCAGCAACATCAGCCAAATATTCTTGTAAACTAACTTTATTTTCACTTAAAAATTTAACTGTTTGATCATAAAAACTATTAAAACTCAAAGGGCTCAATTTTTCTTTAGATTTAATAGTTTTCCTATATAGATGAGCATCAATAAGATCTAAATAGAAAGTTAAAATTAATTTTTCATTTTCATCAATAACCTGCAATTCCCAAGCTTCAGCAGTTTTTTTGATATCTGAAAGTGTCAAACCACCTTGTTTTAAGAATGCTATGAATTTTTCAGATCCACTTAGTTGATTTAAAAGACCTGTATTCAAATTCATTCTTTTAGAAAGTCTTTGATTCACTGCCAGGTAATCAATGTATTTAAACAGCGCTAACTGAACCATATCGTTATTTTTGTCACTGTTTTCTAGAGTGGCAGGGGAGTCTAAGTTTGTGTAGGTTGCTGTCGGTAGGCGTAAAAATTGCCGAACTTCATTTAAATCCTCCCCTATATTCATATAGGTTTGACGCATATCACCAACTTCAGAAATCAAAGAAGTATCATTATCTTTAAGACGTGAAAAAGTACCAATTGTTCTGTGAATTTGAATAAAATTGAACAAAAAGAAAAAAATAACTATTCCCCAAAAAATATTTTTTTTCGTAAGAAATTTCATTATTTTTTCTTTATAGCTAAGACCAAACATTTAGAGCGATTTAGTGGGAAGAGTGAGGACATTTTATGAAAAATCCAGGTTAATTGCAAACCAAAAGCTTGTAATTTTCTACTTGCAATTTTTTATCGTGTCAGTTAAATTTTTACGGCAGTCAGATACTGACTAAAAAGTCTTTGAAAACTAGCGGGTGTCGTATAATGGCTATTACCTCAGCCTTCCAAGCTGATGATACGGGTTCGATCCCCGTCACCCGCTCCAAAAAGCCCAGAGAAGGGCATTTTTTAATTCAATTGCAAAAATATCTCAA
>CAYORB010000003.1:0-42053 GCA_964406295.1 uncultured Candidatus Peribacteria bacterium
CACATAATTTAAAAGCCATGAGAAGTGTAAACAAAGTAATTATAATCGGAAACCTTACAAGAAATCCTGAAATGAGAAAAACACCAAATGGTCAAAGTGTAACAACATTTGGTATTGCTACAAATCGTGAATGGACAACAAAAAGTTCTGAAAAAAAGAACTCAGCAGAATTCCACGAATGTGTAGCCTGGGCTCGTTTAGCAGAAATTTGCGATCAATATTTACAAAAAGGACAACTGGTTTATATAGAAGGGTATTTAAAAACTAGAAGTTGGGATAGCCCAGAAGGTATCAAGAAGTTCAAAACTGAAATTGTTGTCAAAGATATGATCAGATTAGAAAAAAAATCACGTGATGGTGAAGAAATGGATTATATTCCAGAAGACTCTTCAATCTTTGATGGTGATAACGGAAATAGTGGATCCGGTGCTTACAGCAATGGTGACGACGACAATGGAAACGATGATGATGATACTGAAAAAGAAGAAGGTAATAAAAATGAAGATAAAACACCGTCACTAACTGACGATACTGAAAAAGAAAATCCTATAGATAAAGACTTAGGACTTTAAGCCTAAAAAGGCCGTATTATCCTAACTAACTAAACAATTATGCAACAACAAGACAATAAACATAACTTCAACGCCATCACTCTTTCTGTGGCGTCACCTGAAGAAATTCTTTCTTGGTCAAATGGAGAAGTAAAAAAACCAGAAACAATCAACTACAGAACTCAAAAACCTGAAAGAGACGGTTTGTTCTGTGAGAAAATTTTTGGACCAACCAAAAACTGGGAATGCTACTGTGGTAAATATAAAAGAATACGATACAAAGGTGTAATTTGTGAAAAATGTGGAGTTGAAGTAACCAGATCATCAGTTCTTAGAGAAAGAATGGCTCATATAAAACTAGCTGTTCCAGTAACCCATATTTGGTTCCTAAGATCTACACCTAGTCGAATTGGTTTGCTTCTTGATTTACCAATCAAAACTCTTGAACAAGTAGTATATTTTGCCGCTTATATTATTTCTGAAGTTGATGAAGAGCATAGAACTGAAGTATTAGCTCAACTTGACGAAGAATATAAAAGCCATGAAAGAAAAATCAAAGAAGAATTCAAACAAGAATCACTTGATATTGAGAAAATTGAAGATAAAAAAGCTCAAGAGCAAGCAATTTTAGATTTAGAGGAAAAATATGCTGTAAAATTAGAAGATTTAAATTTCAATCATTCTGAAACAAAAGACACATTAGAAAAAATGGCAGTAGGGAAGGTTTATTCAGAAATTGCATATAGAGACATGTCTATGAAATTCGGTCATGTTTTTAGAGCTGGAACAGGTGCAGAAACAATTAGAGAAATCATAGGTAATCTTGACCTTGAAGCATTAATCACAACACTTAAAGAAGAAGCAAAAAGAAGCTCAGGACAAAAACATAAAAAAATCATTAAGAGAATTAAATTAGCTGGCAGTCTGGCTAAATCCAGCATTCAACCAGCTTGGTTCGTAATGACAGTTTTACCTATAATACCACCAGATTTAAGACCTATGGTGCAACTTGATGGAGGTAGATTCGCAGCTTCAGATTTAAATGATTTATATAGAAGAGTAATCAACAGAAACAATCGTTTGAAGAGATTGATGTCCATAGGTGCTCCTGAGGTTATTTGTAGAAATGAAAAACGTATGCTTCAAGAAGCAGTAGACACATTGTTAAATAACTCAGCTAGACAAGGGAAGACTGTATTTAGCTCAGGAGATAAAAGAAAACTACGTTCTCTATCAGACATGTTAAAAGGTAAACAAGGTCGTTTCAGACAAAATCTACTCGGTAAGCGTGTAGATTATTCTGGTCGTTCAGTAATTATTATCGGTCCAAATTTAAAGCTACATCAATGTGGTATTCCAAAACTAATGGCAATCGAGTTATTCAAGCCATTTATTATTGGCAGACTAATCAGAGATGGTTTTGCTCATAATATTAAAAACTCTGAAAAATTAATCCAAATTGGAACAAGGGAAGTTTGGGATATTCTGGAAGAAGTAACAAAAAATCATTTCGTATTACTAAATAGAGCACCGACTCTACATAGATTGGGTATTCAAGCTTTCCAACCTGTATTGATTGAAGGTAAAGCTATTCAGATTCACCCATTGGTTTGTGCAGCCTTTAACGCCGATTTTGATGGTGACCAAATGGCAATTCATATCCCACTTTCAAAAGCAGCGCAAAAAGAAGCTAATGAACTAATGCTTTCAAAAAACAACTTATTAAAACCATCAGCTGGTGATCCGATTATCACACCTACTCAAGATATGGTATTAGGATGTTATTACATGACAAAGTTGACTAATGGAGCAAAAGGTGAGGGAATGACATTTTCAAATGTTCAAGAAGCTATTATCGCTTATCAAACAGGCGCTGTAGATATACAAGCACCAATAAAATGTCGTTACCAAGAAGAAATTTTAGAAACAACTGTTGGTCGTTTAATTTTCAATAGTTTCATACCATCACCTCTACCCTACTATAATGAACCTGTTGGGAAAAAGAAATTAGGTAGTATTGTAAGTGAATGTTTTGAAGCTATTGGTACAGATGAAACAGCTAAACTTGCTGATAATTTAAAAGATTTTGGATTTAAATTCGCAACAAAATCAGGAATTTCTATCAGCCAAGCTGATATGATAATCCCTAAAGGGAAAAATAAGATAATTGAAGAATCTTCTGAAGTGGTTAAAAAAATCAACAACCAATATTGGAAAGGGTTGATAACAGAAGATGAAAGATATGTTCATACAATCAAAATTTGGGCTCAAACAAAATCTGATATTGCCAAAAATATGGTTAACAGTATAGATAATGACAACAATATCTTTTACATGATAGACTCTGGAGCCCGTGGTAACTGGGGACAGATTACTCAGTTATGTGGAATGAAAGGTTTAGTAGCAAATCCAGCTGGTAAAACCATAGAGCTCCCAATTAAATCTAATTTAAAAGAAGGTTTCAAAATTCTTGAATACTTCATCGCGACTCATGGTGGACGTAAAGGTAAATCAGATACTGCTTTGAAAACTGCAGAAGCCGGTTACTTAACAAGACGTTTAGTTGATTCTAATCAAGACGTAGTCATTAGAGAAGTAGATTGTGGATCAAAAGAATCACATAAAATAACTCGTGAAGAATCAGAGAAAATTGGTGAAAAATTTGAGACAAGAATTTATGGACGAACTCTCGCAGAAGATTTAAAAAACGGAAAAGGTAAAAAAATTGCTGGAAAAGGATTCATTATTGAAAGAGACACAATTAAGTTGATTAGTGAAAACGATATATCTGAAGTAATCGTTAGATCTGTAATGACATGTCAAACTGAAAACGGGATTTGTGTAAAATGTTATGGTAAAGATTTAGGAACAAACGCAGAAGTAGAAATTGGTACGGCCGTTGGTATTATTGCCGCACAAAGTATCGGTGAACCAGGTACTCAGTTGACTATGCGTACCTTCCATATGGGTGGTGTAGCTGAGGGAAGTGATATCACACAAGGTCTTACACGTGTAGAAGAATTATTCGAAGCCAGGGCACCAAAGAGTCCTGCGGTCATTTCAGAAATTGATGGATTATTAAAAGTTAAAAGAAAAGGTAAGATAACTGAATTAACTGTTACATCAGCTAAACCTATAGATACGACTTACACCTTGCTGGAAGATATGGTCCCAACTGTAAAAGTTGGTGATGAAATAAAAGCTAAAATGACAATCGCTAAAGGCGAAAATCACAAAGGCTCAGTTAAAGCTGGAGAAGAAGGTACTGTAAAATCAGTTAAAGGAAATAAAATTGTCATCAAGAGTAATGGTCCAGTTGAAAAACTCTACACCATTCCTTCAATGAGAACAGTGATTGCAGAAAACAAATCACAAGTTTCAAAAGGACAAGCTCTTACAAGCGGTCATTTAAATCTAAGAGAGTTAATGGCTCTATCAAACGAATACATTGTTCAAAAGTACATCATGACTGAAGTACAAAGTATTTATGCTTCTCAAGGACAAAGTATCAATGATAAACACATAGAAATCATAGCAAGACAAATGCTTTCAAAAATCAGAGTTCTTGAAAGTGGTGACGGTAAATTCCTGCCTGGAGAAATAATTGACATTATTAAATTCAATAATGCAAATGCAGCACTAAGAGCAGAAGGTAAAAAAGAAGCTTCTGGAGAACGTTTATTACTTGGACTAACCAGAATCGCTCTTCACACCGAATCTTGGCTGTCAGCAGCGTCTTTCCAAGAAACAATCCGTGTATTAGTTGAAGCTTCAACTACAAACCGTATTGATAAGCTTGAAGGTCTAAAAGAAAATGTTATTATTGGTAAATTAATCCCTGCTGGAGAAACATACAGAAAAAATCATCCTGATTATATTGCCCCACAAATAAAAGAAATTTCAGAAGAAGAAATTGAACAATCTGAAGAAAGTAAAACTCTTGAAAGGGTAGCTCAACTACCAATCATATAAAATCAGCTTGCAAAGGCGAAAAAGATCATATAAACTCGCCGAGCTATAATATCTATACTAAAGTACATGCCAACAATTCAACAACTCATCAAAAAAGGAAGAAAGAGAAGTAAAGCACAGAGTAAATCACCTGCAATGCAGTTCTCTACAAACAGTTTGAAAAACACAACTGTGCAAATTGGTTGTCCACAAAAACGTGGTGTATGTGTCAAAGTAACAACTATGACACCTAAAAAACCAAACTCAGCTTTACGTAAAGTTGCAAGAGTAAGATTAACCAACGGTGTTGAAGTAAATGCTTACATTGGTGGAGAAGGGCATAACCTACAGGAACATTCAGTTGTAGTAATTCGTGGAGGAAGAGTAAAAGATTTACCTGGTGTGCGTTATCATGTGGTACGTGGTTTAATGGATACACAAGGTGTAAAAGATAGAAAGCAAGGAAGATCTAAATATGGAGCTAAAAAGCCAAAAGCATAACAATAAATTAACGCGAGTCTCAAATGACAACAGAACAATCAACATCACCACTTCAAGAAAAATTCATCAATTATATAATGCTTGATGGAAAAAAATCCATCGCTCAGAAAATATTTGAAGAAACATTCAAAATCATTGTTAAAAAAACTTCTTTGGAACCAGACAAGGTTTTTAAATCAGCTATAGACAATGTAAAACCTAAGCTTGAAGTAAAAGCGAAAAGAATTGGAGGAGCAGTATACCAAGTGCCAAGAGAAGTAAAACCAAATCGTCAATTATCTTTAGCATTCAGATGGCTTATCAATGCCGCAAGAGGAAAAAAAGGATCTTCTATGGCACAAAGATTAGCAAATGAACTTATTGAAGCATCAAACGAACAAGGTGCAGCATTCAAAAAACGTGAAGACACCCACAGAATGGCTGAAGCAAACAAAGCTTTCGCACATTTCGCAAGATACTAGTAGCTTCTCTTTTTGTTTTATTGACATTCCCCTATCGCGCCCTATAATGCCAGGGCGTATTTTCGCTTAAATATACATAATTTAACAATTTAAAAAATGTCTGACGATCTGAATAATTTACGAAACATCGGTATCATCGCTCACATCGATGCTGGTAAAACAACTGTAACCGAACGTATCCTTTTTTACACAGGTGTGAGCCACAAAATTGGTGAGACTCACTCAGGTGAATCACAAATGGACTGGATGGATCAAGAAAAAGAAAGAGGTATTACAATCACATCCGCTGCTACAAGATGCTTTTGGGAACATTCAAAAAAAGGAAAATTCCATATCAATATTATTGACACTCCGGGACACGTAGATTTCACAGTTGAAGTTGAAAGATCACTTCGTGTGCTAGACGGTGGTGTTGCTATTTTTGATGGTGCTATGGGAGTTGAGCCACAATCAGAAACAGTATGGCGTCAAGCAGATAAGTATAACGTACCTCGTATAGCTTTCGTTAATAAAATGGACAAAATGGGGGCAGATTTCTTTAAGAGTTTAAAAAGTATTCACGAAAGACTTACTCCAAATGCAGTTGCAATCCAACTAGCAATAGGTGCTGAAAGTGAATTTGCTGGCGTAGTTGATTTAGTAGAAAGAAAAGCTTATAAATTCGAAGGAGATTTCGGAGAAAAAGTAGTGGAAATGGACGTACCAGAAGACATGAAAGATTACATGGAAGAATACCGTGCAACATTAGTAGAAAAAGTCGCAGAACATGACGATGCGTTAATGGAGAAATTTTTAGAAGAACAAGAAATTACTATCGATGAGCTGAAAGCAGGAATAAGAAAAGCAACAATCGCAGGAGAAATTTATCCTGTACTATGTGGTACTGCGCTAAGAAACCAAGGTGTTCAATTATTACTAGATGCAGTTTGCGAATACCTACCAAGCCCACTCGATGTAGAAGCTATCACTGGTACAAACACAAGAACTGACGAAGAGATAAAGATAAAACCAGATTCAAGCGAGCCATTGACAGGTCTAGCATTCAAAATCGCTACAGACCCATTTGTAGGTGTACTTTGTTACTATAGACTTTACTCTGGGAAACTAGAGTCAGGTTCATATGTAATGAATAGCCGTACAGGTAATAAAGAAAGAGTTGGACGTTTGATTCAAATGCACGCAAATTCAAGAGAAGAAATTAAATCAGCATCTGCTGGTGATATCGTGGCTATAGTTGGTCTTAAAAAGACAACAACCGGTGACACTCTATGTGATGTAAGTCATAATATCGCACTGGAATCTATGGATTTCCCTGAACCGGTTATTCGTATTGCAATAGAACCAAAAACAAAAGCTGATCAAGAAAAAATGGGTACAGCTTTAACAAAACTATCTGGAGAAGATCCAACACTAAGAATCAACACAGATGAAGAAACTGGTCAAACAATCATAGCTGGTATGGGTGAGCTTCACTTAGATATCATCGTTGATCGTATGAAAAGAGAGTTTAAAGTAGAAGCAAACATTGGAGCTCCTCAAGTAGCGTATCGTGAAACTATTACGAGCGAAGTAAAGATGGAAGAAAAATACGCAAAACAATCTGGTGGTCGTGGTCAATATGGACACGTACACCTAAAGATCACTCCACAAGAAGCAGGTGAAGGATATGAATTTATAAACTCTATCGTTGGAGGTAAAATTCCAAAAGAATACATCCCAGCCGTTGACAAAGGTATTCAAGAAGCTATGTCTAAAGGTGTGATTGCCAATTACCCGTTGGTAGATGTAAAAGCTGAGCTTTATGACGGAAGTTACCATGACGTAGATTCGAACGAAATGGCATTTAAAATTGCTGGTTCAATATGTTTCCAAAACGCGGTTAAACAAGCTAATCCAGTTCTTTTAGAACCTATTATGAACGTTGAAGTTACTGTACCAGAAGATTATTTTGGAGATGTAATGGGAGACATCAGTTCTCGTCGTGGACAAATCAATGAAAGTGGTGATAGAGGAATGGTTAAATTCATCAAAGCAAATATACCTTTAGCATCTATGTTCGGTTACGTTGGTGATCTTAGATCAATGACTCAAGGACGTGGTAATTACACAATGGAATTTGGTCACTACGACAAAGTCCCTGCTAATGTTGCAGAAGAGATTATCGCTAAGAGAAACTCATAAAATTATCTTGCGAATGCCATCATTTTCCGATAGTATTCGCCAGCCTGTCACTTATGCACAGGTAAGTACATTTATATTAATCCATAACAAAGCAATAACATGGCTGATGGAAAATTTGATAGAAGCAAGCCGCATGTTAATGTGGGAACCATTGGTCACGTTGACCACGGTAAAACCACTTTAACTGCAGCGATCACCGTTTGTGCTGCAAAGTACTATCCAGGTGGAGTAAATAAAGTGATAGCATTCGAGAATATCGATAATGCTCCAGAAGAAAGAGAAAGAGGTATTACAATTGCCACTTCTCACCAAGAATACGAAACAAGCACGAGACACTACGCTCACGTTGATTGTCCAGGACATGCCGATTATGTTAAAAACATGATCACAGGTGCCGCTCAAATGGACGGTGCGATACTAGTTGTATCTGCTGCTGACGGACCAATGCCACAAACTCGTGAACATATCCTTCTTGCTAGACAGGTTGGTGTACCAAGAATAGTTGTATTCATGAACAAAATGGATATGGCTGATCCTGAAATCGCTGAATTGGCTGAAATGGAAGTTCGTGAACTTCTTACTAAGTACGAATTCGATGGTGATAACACCCCAGTTATTTGTGGTTCTGCTCTTAAAGCAATTGAAGGTGATGAAGCTTATCAAGACAAAATCAGAGACCTTCTTGAAGCTCTTGACGCTTACATTCCTGAACCAGTTCGTGAATTGGACAAACCATTCCTAATGCCAGTTGAAGACGTATTCTCTATTAAGGGACGTGGGACTGTTGCTACAGGTAAGATCGAACAAGGTGTAGTAAAGGTTGGAGAAGAAGTTGAAATCGTTGGTATCAAAGAAACTAGAAAAGTAACAATTACCGGTGTTGAGATGTTCAAAAAAGAACTTGATCAAGGTCAAGCTGGTGATAACGTTGGTCTTCTGATTCGTGGTATAGAAAGAGATGAGATTGAAAGAGGGCAAGTTATCGCAAAATCAGGAACAATCACTCCTCATACAAAATTTGAAGCTGAGGTTTATATCCTTACAAAAGACGAAGGTGGAAGACATACTCCATTCTTCAAAGGTTACAAACCACAATTCTATATCAGAACAACTGATGTAACTGGTGATGTTGAATTACCTGCTGATGTTGAAATGGTGATGCCTGGTGATAATGTTAAATTCACTGTTACACTTGGATCTCCAATCGCTCTTGAAGAAGGTACTCGTTTCGCTATCCGTGAAGGTGGTAGAACAGTAGGTTCAGGAGTAATTGCAAAGATCATTGAATAACAGAAGTTCTGTGAAACAGAACTTCAAGTCTTGAAACTTCAAGCTCTAAAAAACAATTTAAAGACCTCGCTCATGCGGGGTCTTTTTTGCAATCCAACCCACCATTTTCCTCAAATAGTATTGACATTAACTTCCATTACAATTATACATTCGTAGTACGCCGTGTACATAGTACGTACAACAAAATCAATTTCCTGCTTTTAGGAAATCGCTCGCACAAATGGCGGGACAGCTCGAAATAGAAAATTTCCACATAGGGAAACTCTTAAAACCGAGCAAATACAGCTCGGTATTTTTTTAACCCAAATGAAAATGGCAGCTAAACAAAAGATAAGAATCAAAATCAAATCTTTCGATCACAAAGTAATTGATGAAACTACAAAAATCATTATCGAAAGTGCAGAAAGAACAGGTGCAATGGTTGCAGGACCTATCCCCCTACCAACAAAGATTGAAAAATTTACCGTAAATAAATCAACTTTTGTTCACAAAACTGCAAGAGAACAATTTGAAATGCGTACACATTCACGTCTTATAGACATCACAGAAACAACTCCTCATACGATAGAAGCCCTATCAAACTTAAGCCTACCAGCAGGAGTAGAAATAGAAATCAAAATGCTGACAGAAGCATAATCCTGTGTTAGATTTTAAAAAACACATTCATTCTTCAAAATCATGGAATTATTATCCTGGATAGGAATATTCGTCCTATCACTGCTAGCCTTACTAAAATCTGCTGACTGGTTCACACAAACAGCAGAAAAAATCGGACTTCATTTCAAACTATCACCATTCATAATCGGTGTAACTATAGTGGCTCTAGGAACATCGCTTCCAGAGATTGCCACTTCAGTTATTTCCGTAATTGGCGGACACTCAGAGATAGTAATAGGAAATGTTGTGGGGTCAAACATAGCAAATACATTGCTAGTACTAGGTTTCACCTCGGTTATCGGAGGTTGTTTAGTAGTAAATAAAAATATAATCAAAGTAGATCTTCCCATTCTCCTAGGTGCAACTGCCATGCTTTATATAACAACTTTAGATGGGAACTTTACATATATAGACGGAATACTCTCCCTTTTAGCCCTAGCCACCTACCTTGTATACAATGCAACCAGCGAACACAGGGTTGAGGAAAAAGAAATGAGAGAAATTTCGAAAAAAAAAGTAAAAGAAATAAAAGAATCAAAAAAAGATCACTTACATATAAAGTATCCATTCATTCTTATTGGATCAGGTATCCTTTTATACTTTTCTGCTAACTACACAATAGAATCCGTAGTGAAAATAGCCGAATTTCTTAAAATAGGAACAGACCTCATAGCAATCTCTGCAATAGCAATTGGTACATCCCTACCGGAATTAGCAGTTTCAGCAACAGCAGCTAAAAATGGAAAAAGTGATATCGCTATAGGAAATATAACAGGATCAAATATTTTCAATGCATTAGGGGTAATGGGAATTTCGTCAATATTTGGCGATTTACATATACCAAGTAATTTCATCACCACAACAATCCCAATCTTAGTAGTAGTTACTATTCTATACACCTTCGTAACTATGGAAAAACATATTTCAAAATGGGAAGGGATAACCCTTTTACTACTATATACAGCATTTATGGGAAAAACTTTTGGATTAATATAGGGTTTTCTATAAAAAAGGTATTGACTACCCAATAGTGCATCTGTATATTCGATAGGCATTTTTGGAATGCAAGTTAATTAGCTCTTGAGCGGGTTCACCGAAAATCTTCTCAAGGCCCCTGAAACAATCAGGATTAACCTCTACAAAATTATGACAGGAATTCTCGGAAAAAAAATAGGTATGACTCGTCTCTTTGAAGATGATGGTCGCGTGATCCCAGTTACTGTAGTAAGCTGTGAACCAAACGAGGTGGTGCAGGTTAAAACGGCAGAAAAAGATGGATATCCGGCGTTAGTCCTTGGTTTTTCCAAATTACAAAAACCAACAAAGACTAAGAAGTTTAGAAGAGTTAGAGAATTCACTATCGCAGAAGACCAAGTAGCTAATTATAAGAAGGGAGATTTAGTTAGCTTGGAAAGCTTTGCGGGGATAGAAAAAGTGACTATCGTTTCTACTTCAAAAGGTAAGGGGTTCCAGGGTGTAATTAAGAGACATAATTTCTCTCGAGGTCCAGAAACGCATGGTTCTCATCATCATAGAGAGCCTGGGTCAATCGGGGCTTGTACTAAACCAGGGAGAGTGGCTAAAGGTAAGAAACTTCCAGGTCGTATGGGGAATGCAAGAGTGACGGTGAAAGGTGTAAAGGTGGTGTTGATAGACGATCAAAAAAATATTATTTGTTTAAAGGGTGCAGTCCCAGGGCCAAATGGTGGTCTAGTTACAATTAAAACAGTATGAAAATAGATTTGTATAATCAGAAAGGAGATAAGAGTGGAGCTTTAGAGCTTCCAAGTAAAATGTTTGAAGTGCCATTTAATAAAGATCTTATTCATCAAGCTCTAGTTAGGCAGCTTGCTAATAGAAGAGTAGCTATTGCTCATGTTAAAACTAGAGGAGATGTTAGGGGTGGTGGTCGTAAACCGTTCAAACAGAAAGGTACTGGTAATGCTAGGCAGGGTACTATTCGTGCACCACATATGAAGGGTGGTGGTGTAGTATTTGGTCCAAGCAAGGATAGAAATTTTTCAAAAGACATGCCAAGAAAGCAAAGAAGGAAGGCCTTGTTCTCTGCATTGTCTGAAAAAGCTCGTAGTAATCAGATTATTGGGCTTGAATCTTATGAGGCTGAGGCGCCAAAAACTAAAGATTTTGCAGCAATGATTGCTAAAATGCCAATAGAAAGAAATGTTTTAGTTGTCATTCCGGCAAAAAATAAATTAATTCAACAAGCAAGCAGTAATTTAGCTAATGTAAAAACTATTATTGCAAACTATCTAAATATTCACGATCTGCAAAAATATAGACAAGTTATTATAATGAAAGACGCAGTAGAAACATTGAAAGAAGTATTTTGTAAAAGTTTAGAAAAAGAGCTTAAATAATTGTAAAAATAATGAAAACATACTCAACAATAATTAGATCAATCGTTACTGAGAAAAGTTCAAGAGCTCAAGAAAAGGGGTGTTATACTTTCTTGGTTAGTATGAGGGCAACTAAAGTTGATATTAAAAACGCAATCAAAGCAATGTTTGGTGTTGAAGTGGCCAAAGTGACCACTTCAGTGTCTCCAAGTAAGTCAAGGATGTTAAAAGGTAAATATGAATGGGTGAAAAGACCGAAGTTTAAAAAAGCTATTGTAAGCCTTAAAGGTGGTAAAACTATAGATCCAAATAAAATTGAATTTAAGACTAAAAAATAATTATGGCTTTAAAGAAATTTAAACCAACAACACCGAGTAGAAGACATATGACTGTAGCTTCGTTTGACGAAATTACTACAGACAAGCCAGAAAAGTCACTTTTGATTACTTTAAATAAGAAATCTGGAAGGAATAATACTGGAAGTGTTACCGTTAGACATAGAGGTGGTGGTGCTAAAAGAAGATATAGACTGATTGACTTTAAGAGAGCTGACAAGAATGGTATAGAGGGTAAGGTTAAGACTGTAGAGTATGACCCAAATAGAACTGCCTATATTATGTTAGTTAATTACCGTGATGGTGAGAAAAGATATCACATTGCTCCAGCAGATATAGCGGTTGATGATAAAATAATGTGCGCACCAAAAGCTAAAATTAAAGCTGGTAATAGAATGGAGATAAATAACATTCCTGTAGGATATTCTATATATAATGTGGAGTTGCACGAGGGGAAAGGTGGTCAAATGGCCAGAAGTGCTGGGTCATCATTAAAACTTGTTTCTCTTGAAGGAGATTATGCACAAATTTTAATGCCATCTGGAGAAGTAAGGCTGGTAAGTAAAAAATGTTATGCGACAGTGGGGACGGTAAGTAATATTGAACATAGTGGTATAAAGATTGGTAAAGCAGGAAGAATGAGGCACAAAGGTCGTAGACCGCAAGTAAGAGGTAAGGCGATGAACGCAGTTGATCATCCACATGGTGGTGGTGAAGGTGGAGCTTCTATAGGATTGAAGCACCCAAAAACTCCATGGGGATTGCCTGCACTTGGATTTAAAACTAGAAAAAGACATTATACTGATAAGATGATCGTTAAGGATCGTAGAAGAAAATAACCCTATAACATGGCACGAAGTAGTAAAAAAGGACCGTTTATTGACCCAAGATTGTTGAAGAAAGTTGCAGCAATGGAGGCGTCAGGTACGAGAAAACCAATTAAAACTTGGTATAGACGTTCAGTGATTTCACCAGAATTCGTAGGGTTTACATTCGCAGTTCATAATGGTAAACAGTTTATCCCTGTGTTTGTTACAGAAACTATGGTTGGACACAAATTAGGAGAATTCTCTCCAACAAAATTGTTTAGAGGACATGGAGGTAAATTAGCTAAAAAGTAATTAAAATATGAAAGCAATACTTAGACAAACTAGAATCTCTTCTAAAAAAGCAAACTTAATTGCTCAATTGGTTAGAGGTAAAATGGTAGAAGAAGCTATGGGTATATTGAAATTCACACCAAAAAAAGCTGCTCCACTCTTGTATAAACTAATTGCTTCTGCAGCGGCTAATGCTGAAGAAAATTTCAAACAAGAAAAAAGCACTCTTAAAATTAAGGAGATTATAGTAACGGAAGGGCCAACATACAAAAGAAGAAATCTTATTTCTAGAGGTCGTTCTCATCCAATTTTAAAAAGAACTGCACATATTACAGTTAAATTAGAATCCGTACAAACTCCTAAGAAAAAAGAAGTTAGCACGAAAAAAGAAACTGATTCAAAAAAAGTAGAAGTAAAGAAATCTGATAAATAATTAATCTTAATCACCAAAATGGGACAAAAAGTTAATCCAAAAGTAATTAGACTAGGCATAACCCACGACTGGGACTCTAAGTGGTACGCTGGAAAAAAGAACTACGGGAAGTTGTTCCATCAAGACTTGGCGATTGAAAAATTGATTAGAGATAGTTTGGAATCTGATGGTTTATCAAGAATTGAGATTATGAGAAACCAAGGTAAGATAATTATCAATATATATACATCTAAACCAGGGATAATTATTGGAAGAGGTGGTGAAAGTATTGAAAAGTTAAAAGAAAAGTTAAACAAGACATTTAAAACAGCGTTTGCAGTTAATATTAAAGAGATCAAGAAACCAATGCTAGATGCTAATGTAGTAGCTGAAAGTATTGCAAGGCAGGTGGAAAAGAGAATTTCTTACAGAAGAGCAGCAAAAATGTCTATTGAGAAGATTATAGAGTCAGGAGCACTTGGGGCGAAAGTATACTTAGGAGGAAGATTGAATGGTGTGGAAATTTCTAGAGGAGAATTTTTCAGTAAAGGAAAGATTCCTCTACATACATTTAGAGCAGATATTGATTATGCATCAGTACCAGCTCATACTACATACGGTAAAATCGGAATTAAAGTATGGATATATAAAGGAGATGTGTTCAAAAAAGATTTAAAAGATAAGTTGGCACAGGAAATAGAAGAAATAAAACAAGCATAATTACACAGAAAACATGTTACAACCTAGAAAAGAAAAGCATAGAAGACAATTTAGAGATAGAGGGTTCCACAAAGGAATTTCTCACAAGGGTGCTCTCATTAGTTTTGGAGACTATGCCTTAAAAGCTCAATCTTGTGCAGAAGTAACTGCAAGACAAATAGAAGCTGCTAGAAGAGCAATGACTAGATATACAAAGAGAGGTGGAAAAATTTGGATTACAATCTTTCCACACAAGAGTATAACTCGAAAAGCATCTGAAGTGCCTATGGGTAGTGGTAAAGGTTCGCCTGAATTCCACGTAGCAGTTGTGAAACCTGGAAGAATTATGTTTGAAATGTCAGGTGTAACAGAAGAAATAGCAAGAGAGGCAATGATGAGAGCTGCGCATAAGTTACCTGTAAAATGTAAATTTATCACAAAACACGATCTATAATGAAAACTACTGAAGAATTAAGAAAATTAGATACTGGAAAATTGTTACAAGAACTTGAAGAAGCGCTTAAGGAAGGATTTAAAATAAGCTTCGCTGTAAAAAATGATCAAGCAAGTAATACTGATAAAATCAAAAAATACAGGAAATATATAGCAAGAATTAAGACAATAATTAAAGAGAAATCAAACGAAGTTCAAGGAAATTCCAAAGAAAACCTTGAAAAAGAAGTATAAACAATCTATAAACTTACATCACGATGAGATCAAAAAAAGGAAAAGTAACTAGCGTAAAACAAGATAAGACAATTGTTGTAACTGTACATAGATATGAGAATCACCCAATTTATAAAAAAAGATTCAGAATCTCAAAAAAATTCCACGTTCATAATCCAGAGAATAAAGAGTTCGAAATAGGAGAAGAGGTGACATTCTACGAAACTAGACCAATCAGCAAATTGAAGAGATGGACAATCGTTAACCCAGAAGAAACTAAAAAAGCATAAATATGATTCAAGACGAAACTAAATTAAATGTAGCAGATAATACAGGGGCAAAAGTAGCTCAATGTATCAAAGTTCTAGGTGGATCAAAAAGACGTTATGCTAGAATTGGAGACAAGATTGTAGTTGCTATAAAAGAAGCTAGTCCAAAAGGAGTGGTGAAGAAGAAAGCTATTGAAAGAGCTGTTGTAGTAAGACAAGTAAAAGAATTTAGCAGAAAAGACGGTTCAAAGATTAGATTTAGTGAAAATGCAGTTGTTATAATAGATAAAGATGGAAATCCAAAAGGAACTCGTGTATTTGGACCAGTTGCAAGAGAGTTAAGAGAAAGAGGGTATCAAAAAATCATTTCGCAAGCACCAGAAGTACTATAATAAATTAAAATCATGAGAGTAAAAGAAGGAGACAACGTGGTAGTAATAGCAGGAAAAGACAAGGGGAAAACTGGAAAGATTGTTAAAATCTTAAGAAACCAGGATAAAGTGGTTGTGGAAAAAGTTAATATTCGTACAAAACATATTAAAAAGACTGCGCAAAGAGCTGGAGAAAGAGTCCAATATGAAGCACCAATTCAAGCTTCAAATGTAATGATAATTTGTCCGGAAACAGGAAAAAGAACTAGAGTTGGATACAAAAAACTGGAAAATGGAAAAAAAGAAAGAATTTCAAAGAAAAGTAATCAATCATTAGATAACAAGATAAAGAAATAACAATGGCACAAGCTACAGACCTACAAACTAGATTCAAGAAAGAAATAATGCCTGAATTGAAAAAGGAACTATCTATCAAAAATGATATGGCGGTACCTCAAGTGACTAAAATTGTCATCAATGCTGGTATAGGAAACTACTTGAAAACACATAAAAAAGACTTCGAAACAGTTGTAAATAATATTTCTGCAATTGCAGGACAAAAAGCTTTAACTAATAAAGCTAAGAAATCAGTTTCTAACTTTAAAATTAGAGAAGGAGACGTAGTAGGAGTAAGCGTTACACTAAGAGGAAAAAGAATGTATGACTTCTTAAACAAGCTTATAAATGTTGTATTCCCTCGTGTTAGAGATTTCCGTGGAATTTCACCAAAAGCTTTCGATGGAAATGGAAATTATAGCATAGGATTCAAAGAACATACAGTATTTCCAGAAATTAGTCCTGACGAAGTAAGTAATTTGCATGGTGTTCAAGTAAGTATTACTACATCTGCAAAAGATAATGAAGAAGGAAAAACACTACTTACATTATTAGGATTCCCCTTTAAAAAACTTAAATAACAACAATAGAAATGGCAAGATGCGCCCTACATGTAAAAAATATAAGAGCAAAACTACGAGCAAGTAGACAACACGCAAGTGGTAGAAAAATTAATTTCCCAACTCGTATTTATAACAGATGTGGAAAATGTTCAAGAATTGGAGGATATATGAGAAGATTTGACCTTTGCAGAATATGTTTCAGAGAACTGGCAAGAGAAGGTAAAATCATGGGGGTTAAAAAATCATCTTGGTAAAATACTAAACAACAATAATTAAAAACATGAATACAGATCCAATAGCAGACTTAT
Source organism: uncultured Candidatus Peribacteria bacterium (assembly GCA_964406295.1). Taxonomy (GTDB): domain Bacteria; phylum Patescibacteriota; class Gracilibacteria; order UBA1369; family LOWO2-01-FULL-3; genus CAYORB01. Next base: position 17,009 of record CAYORB010000003.1, read on the forward strand.
TAACAAGAATTAGAAACGCATCTAAAGCAAGACATGAGACAACAAACGTTTCACATTCAAAAATTAAAGAAAACATTCTTAAAATTTTGAAAAACAAAGGCTTTATTGCAGATTTTTCAGTAGAAACAGAAGGAAAATTTAAAGTTTTAGAAATAGATTTAAAAGAAGAACTATCAAATATCAATATTAAGAGAGTAAGCAAACCTGGACAAAGAATTTATATGAAAAGAGATGAGCTAAAACCTGTGAAAAGCGGGATTGGAATCTCTATTATATCAACATCAAAAGGATTAATGACAAATTCAGAAGCTAGAAGACAAAATCTAGGAGGAGAATTGATCTGTGAAATATACTAACCAAGAACAATGTCAAGAATAGGAAAAGAACCAATCAGCATCCCAAGTGGAGTTACAGTAGACATCAAAAATAACTTTGCAGTGGTAAAGGGGCCTAAAGGAGAGTTGCAAAAGCAGCTTCACACAAACATGAAGATCGAAGTTAAAGATGATAAAATTTTTGTAACTAGACCAAACGATACAAAAGAAAATAAATCTTTACACGGGTTAACAAGAACACTTCTAGCAAACATGGTTGAAGGTGTTACTAAAGGATTTGAAAAAAGACTAGAGATTGTTGGTGTAGGTTACAAAGCAAGTGCAGCTAAAAATAAGATTACATTAAATCTTGGTTTCTCACATCCAATCGAATACATAGCAGAAGGAGTAGAATTCACAATAGACAAAGAAAATAAGAATATAATCATAATAAGAGGTATAGATAAACAAATAGTAGGAGAAGTGGCAGCAAAAGTTAGATCATACAAAAAACCAGAACCATATAAAGGAAAAGGTATTAAGTACATCGGTGAACATATCATCAGAAAAGCTGGTAAAGCTGCTGGTGCCGCTGCCTAACAATCAAATAATCTAAGAACTTAATTACAATGGCAACTCAAAAAATAACAGCAAGGAATAGAAGAAAAACAAGAATTCGTTCTAAAATAATTGGAAGTGCTGAAATACCAAGATTAACAGTATTCAGAAGTTTGAATCATATTTATGCACAATTAATTGATGATAGTACAGGAACAGTGTTAGCTAGCACTTCAGACATGAAGGGGAATGAAAAAGGGACTAAAACTGAAAAAGCTAAAACTGTTGGAAAAGAAATAGCTAAAAAGGCAGGAGAGAAAAAAATTACTAAAGTTGTATTCGATAGAAATGGATATAAGTATCACGGACGTGTCAAGGCGGTAGCTGAAGCAGCACGTGAGGAAGGATTAAAATTTTAACCAGTATCTAAACTTAACATGGCAAAACAAGCATACAGAAAAAAAGGATTTAGGAAGAGGGAACCAAAAGAATTTGAAGAGGAGGTTATTAAAATTGACCGTGTAACAAGAGTAGTAAAAGGTGGTCGCAAATTAAGATTTAGAGCAACTGTCGTAATTGGTAATAAGAAAGGGAAAGTAGGTGTTGGTATAGGAAAATCAGTTGAAGTAACAGGTGCAATACAAAAAGCAATTGCAAAAGCAAAGAAAGATATGGTTTTAATAAAACTTGATGGAAATACTATTCCACATGAGACTAATATAAAATATAAAGCTGCAAAAATTCTTCTACTGCCAGCTGTACCAGGTACAGGTTTGATAGCTGGAGGTACAATACGTAAAGTATTAGAACTTGCAGGTGTAAAAGATATTTTAAGTAAATGTTATGGAACAACAAATAAAGTAAACAATACTAAAGCCACATTCAAAGCTTTATCTGAACTAAGAGAGACTCCTGGAATGGCAAAAAGAGCTGCGGACAGAAGAAAAAAAGCTGCTGCAACAAAACCTGTAGCAAAAGCTCCAAAAACTAAACCTGAAGCAAAGAAAGCAGAAAAACCTGCTCCAAAGGCTAAACCTGAGGTAAAGAAAAAAGAAGAAACTCAATCTAAATAATTAATTAACTAAGATATCGTGTCATTAACAGAATTAAGTAGTAAAAACGGGAAGAAAAAAAGCAAAAGAGTAGGTCGTGGTAATGCATCAGGACATGGAACTTTTAGTTGTAGAGGAATGAATGGACAAAGCGCTAGAAGTGGTGGAAGAAGAAGACCTGGATTCGAAGGTGGACAAACTCCATACATGATGAAGATGCCAAAATTAAAAGGCTTCAAAAATCCTAACTATGTTGAATATCAACCAGTTAATATTGGACAATTAAATGATTTTGAAGATAAAACAACTGTAGACATAGAAACTTTATATTCTAAAAATTTAATTGCAAAGAAAAACAGACCAGTTAAGCTACTCGCAGGAAAAGGTGAATTAACAAAATCTTTAACAATAGTAGTTCATAAAGCATCTGCAAAAGCTATAGAAGCCGTAAAAGCTCTAAAAGGTAAAGTGGAACTTCTGCCTGGAAAAAAAATGGTAGAAAAAAAGAAAGCAAAATCTGATCAATAAAAATCTAAGAAATGTTAAAATATATAAGCCAAATCTGGAACTCAGAAGATCTTAGAAAGAAAATCGTATTTACTATATTAATGCTGGTTTTTTATAGATTTCTAGCTCATATTACGGTTCCTGGAGCAAACATAGAAGCTCTAAAAGGTTTAGCTAATCAAAATGAACTATTAGCAGTGTTTAGCTTATTAACAGGAGGAAGTACTGAAAGTTTCTCTATCGTTTTGATGGGTATTTCACCTTATATCAACGCATCAATTATTATGCAACTGTTGACAGTTGTAATTCCTAAATTAGAAACCTTATCAAAAGAAGGTGAATCAGGACGTAGAAAAATAAATTCATATACTAGATGGTTGACTCTTCCATTAGCATTTTTGCAATCATATGGGATGATAATTTTATTAAACTCTCAATCTAATATACCAATTATAAGTAATGTATCAGACCCAACAGTTATAATCCCTGTTATGCTTACAATCTCAGCAGGTACAGTATTATTAGTTTGGCTTGGTGAACAAATTACAGAAAAAGGAATTGGTAATGGTATATCATTGCTTATTTTCGCAAGTATAGTTTCTCAAATTCCGCAATTTTTAGGACAAGGGTTATTCTTAGCTGAAGGTGATGAAAGTAAATTAATACCATTAATCATAACTGTTTTATTAACAATATTTTTAATTACAATTGTAATTTTAGTAAATGAGGGTCAAAGAAGAATTCCTGTAACGTATTCCGGTAGTGGAGTTAAATCAAAAGCTAATCAATCATTTCTTCCAATTCGTATTAATCAAGCTGGAATGATACCTATTATCTTTGCAGTAGCCATGGTTAGTTTTCCTGCAATTTTAGGACAATTCCTAGTAAATGCGACATCAGAATGGCTAAGGAGTATGGGGGAAACTTTATCAGTATTATTCGCACCATCAGGTAGTTTATATCTTATTGCATATTACTTACTTGTAGTAGTTTTCACTTATTTTTATGTTTCAATAACATTTAATCCTGAGCAAGTGGCAGAAAATATTCAAAAAAGAGGAGGCTATGTCCCAGGTATAAGACCAGGAACTCAAACTAGTGAATACATAGGAGCAATATCAAATAGACTTACTTTATTCGGTTCAAATTTTTTAGCACTAATAGCTATCATGCCAATAGTTGTACAATTAGCATTTTCAAGTACAGGTGTTGGATCTGTTCCATTACTAATCTCTGGAGCAGGTATAATCATTATTGTGGGAGTAGTTCTTGAATTGATTCGTCAAATCAATGCTCAATTAGTAATGCATGATTACAAAAAATTCTACTAATAAATGGAATTCAAAAACAAGCATTCATTGGAAAAAGAGAAAATAGATAATGAGCTTTCCATATTTTTAGATTCGATAGATTTCAAAAACACATTCCAAAAATCACTTTGGAACAAAACAAAACAACATATAAAACAAGGTGGGAAAAGACTAAGACCTGTTGCATTGCTTATGGCATATTCAGGTATTAGTGATCAAAAAAAAGATATTTATCAAGCTGCAATTTCAGTAGAACTATATCATGCATCGACTTTAATTCATGACGATATAATAGACGAAGACACTAAACGCAGGAATTCAGATACAATTTTTGAATGGGTTAGAAAAAACAAAAGAATTAAAGATGATTCATATGAAGCGGTTTTATTCAAAAATAAAACATCAAGATTTGCCACAACACAATCAATTTTAGCCGGTAACATAGTAAATAATATTGCCTATCAACCATTGATAAATTCTTCATTCAAAACAAGAAATGAAGCAATAAACATATTAATTGATACAGCTATAAAAGTTAATGAGGGGCAAATTCTAGATACCTTATTGGAAACAAAAAAGCCAAGTGAAAAAGAGTATTTAAATATGATATTAAAAAAAACAGGAGAACTTTTTATCGGAAGCATAATGATAGGTTTAAAATTAGCCCAAGCAACAAAAGAACAAGAAAAAAATATGTATAACTTTGCTAAAAATATTGCACTAGCATTTCAAATTCAAGATGATTTAATGGATATTAATCCAAATTCAAAAAAAGGACATGTACTAGGATCTGACATCAAACAAGGAAAAATGACTCTTCTTGCAATAAAAGCATTAGAAAAAAATCCAAAATTCAATCTTCAAAAAAACATAAAAACCAGTATAGAATTTTTCAAAACTTGTGGTGCAATCGATTATTGCAAAACACTTGCAAATAAAAAAATAAATGATGGAAAAAAATTCTTAAAACAAGCGAAACTTTCAAAAGAAAGTGAAGAATATTTCACAGAGTTTGCCAACTATATGTTAAATAGAAACATATAAATTGCATAATTTTCAAGACAAAAGTCTTTCTATTGCACATCTATCCCCCACCCTTTAAAATCTGCACAGATTAATTTTTTAACTTAGATAAACATGGATCTTATATTTTTTGGTATGCAAGGCTCTGGAAAAGGAACTCTTGGAAAAAACATCGCTGCTAGATTTGGTTTAGAAATTTTTGAAACTGGTGCTGAATTAAGAAAATTATCAAAAGAAGACTCACCACTAGCTCAAAAAGTAAAATCTATAATAGAATCAGGAAATTTAGTTCCAAATGAAGTCGTGATGGAAATAGTAGAAAACTTTATGGAAAACTTAACACCTGGAACTTCAATTTTATTTGATGGTATCCCGCGAAAAATTGAACAAGCACAATCCTTAAATGCACTTTTAGAAAAACATGGACATCAATACACAGCTGTTCTCCTAGAAATCAAAAAAGAAACTGCATTAAGTCGATTAACAAGTCGTAGAATATGCCCAAATGACAAATTGGTATATCCAAAAGATTATAAAAAAGACAGTTGTGAAAAATGTGGCGGACAATTAATAACACGTGCCGATGATGTACCTGAAGCAATAGAAACAAGATTAAATCACTTTTTTGAACAAACAGTTCCAGCAATTGAACTATACAAAGAAAAAATGATAATTCTAAATGGTGAAGCTTCAATCGACGAAGTTAAACAAGAAGCAATCACAACATTAACTCCCTTATTTTAGATATGAAAATTATTATAAAAACAGAAGATGAAATAGATTTAATGCGTAAAGGTGGTCAAATTCTTGCAGAAACATTAGATGAAGTTTGTAAATACGCAAAAGCTGGAATTTCTACCTGGGAATTAGATCAGATAGCTGAAAATTTGATTAGACAAAGAGGCGCAACCCCAGGGTTTAAGGGGTATCACGGATTTCCAGCCACAATTTGTACAGCAATTAACGATACTATTGTTCATGGAATTCCAACAAAACAACAAATTCTAAAAGAAGGAGATTTATTTACTGTAGACTGTGGTGTTACCTATAAAAAAATGAATACAGATGCGGCAAGATCTGTGGGGATAGGACAAATTTCATCTGAAAAATCCAGATTAATTAAAACCGCCTATGAAGCACTTTCAAGAGGAACTGATGCTGCTCAGCCAGGTAATCACATTGGAGATATTAGTAAGACAATCGCAGAAACAATTGAAAAAGCAGGATTTAAAGTTATTCACAATTTAACAGGTCATGGAGTTGGACATTCATTACATGAAGACCCAATGATTCCAAACTATTGGGATGGCCAACGTGGAGCACTTTTAAAACCTGGTATGACAATAGCAATTGAACCAATTTTTTCAGTAAGTACACATGAAATGATTACCCTAAACGATAATTGGACAATTGTAACAGATGATGGATCTTGCTCTGTACAGGCAGAAAATACAGTTTTGATATGTAAAAATGGTAACGAAATACTTACAGTCAAAAACTAATAAAATCCTCTTGCATAACCAATATTTCTCCTGTAATATCCAAAAGCTTTTTCGTCAAATCTCGTAAAAAAAGGGCATATATATGGGAAAAGATGACACAATCGAGGTGGAAGGGAAGGTTATTGAACCGCTTCCAAATGCGCAATTCATTGTTGAACTCGAAGATGGAAGACAAATAACAGCACATTTATCAGGAAAAATGCGAATGCATTACATTAAAATTCTTCCTGGTGATGGGGTAACAATTCAATTAAGTACATACGACTTAGAAAAAGGACGTATTACATATAGACATTCTGGTAAAAAAAGAACTTAAACGTAAAAAAATGAAAGTAGGAGCATCAGTAAAGGTAATCTGTGACGGTTGTAGAACAGTAAAAAGAAGAGGTACTCTTTCAGGAGGGAGAAGGGGTAAAAGAGGAACAAAAAAACCTATCCTTCGTGTTATTTGTAGTAAGAACCCTAGGCATAAACAAAGACAAGGTTAAGTCTTAAGTTGTCAGTATTTTTTCTTCCCCCCCGAAAAAGAAATACTGACAACCTAGCATTTAACTAGTTGCGATGGCACGTATTGCAGGTGTAAACCTACCAAAAGAGAAAAGGATCGAAGCGGCATTAACATCAATCTTCGGGATTGGAAGAAGCACAAGTGCGTCCATCCTTGGGGAGTCAAAAATCGATGCAAACACAAAAGTGAAAGATTTAACTGAAAGTGAAATCACCACGCTTCGTGAAATAATAGGTAAAATACCAAACGAAGGTGATTTAAAAAGGAAGGTAACTTTAGACATTAAGCGTCTTCAGGAAATTGGTTCTCACAGAGGTTTTAGGCATAAAAAAGGTTTACCGGTAAGAGGTCAAAGAACTCGTTACAACGCAAGAACAAGAAAAGGGAAGAGAAGAACCGTAGCAAACAAGAAAATAGCAACCAAGTAATAAACACATCACATGGCCGACAAGAAAAAAACTACAAAAAAAGCAAAGAGAAGAGCTGTGCCACAAGGAAACGCTCATATCCAAGCTTCATACAATAATACAATCATTACACTTACAGATACTAACGGAGATGTGATCGCTTGGGGAAGTGCAGGGGCAAGTGGATTTAAAGGAGCTAGGAAATCTACTCCATACGCAGCTCAAATCTCAGCTGAAAATGCCGCTGAGAAAGCTAAAATGTATGGTTTAGAAAAAGTTCATGTTTATGTTAAAGGAGTTGGAAGTGGTAGAGAGCAAGCTATCCGTGGATTAGTATCTAAAGGGATTGATGTAATATCAATAAACGATATCACTCCTATTCCTCACAATGGATGTAGAAAGAAGAAACAAAGAAGAGTATAACCATAAATAAATATGTCACGCTACACAGGACCAATCACAAAAATATCAAGAAGACTGGGAGTAATCCTATTTGCTAACGGGGAAAGCAAAACTAAAGCTTTCAATAATAAAAATTACAAACCTGGAGAGCATGGACAAAAACGTTTTTCTAAAAAATCTGAATATAAGAAACAGCTTGAAGAGAAACAAAAAGCAAGATTCATGTATGGAATCAGTGAAAAACAATCAAGAAAATATTATATGATGGCTAGCAAAAGTCAAAATGTAACTGGTGAAGAGTACATGACAATTCTAGAAAGAAGATTAGACAATGTAATTTTCAGAGCTGGAATTGCAACAACCAGACAACAAGCAAGGCAGATTGTAAGTCATGGATTAGTTAACTACAACGGACATAAAGCTAAAACTCCATCAATACTTGTTAAAATTGGAGATACCTTCGAAGTAAGAAGTAACAGAAAATCTTCAAAATTATTCGAAGAAATAAAGAACGCAAAACATAGGTCTCCAAAATGGCTTAAGGTAGACCTCAAAAGTCTAAAAGGTGAAGTGACTGCTCTACCTGATAAAGACGATATTGAGAAAGTTATCGAACATCAACTTATTACTGAATTTTACTCTAAATAACAGTTTTGAGTCTTGCAAAGCAAGACAATCACCCTGTCAATTAAACACAACGCAAAATGCATCAAATCCAAGAAGAAATAGGTATTCCAAAGTTTTCTATAGAGCCAATTTCAAAGAATCATGTCATTTTCACTATGAGCCCACTTCCAACTGGATATGGTGTAACTCTAGGAAACGCATTGAGAAGAATTCTTTTATCTTCACTTCCTGGAGCATGTGTAACTGGTGTGAAAATTGATGGAGCTAGCCATGAATACTCAACTATAAAAGGACTTAAAGAAAGTGTTTTAGACTTAAATCTAAATCTAAAACTTCTTAATATTAAAAAAGATACTGCTGAGCCTTCAGTTATAACACTTGAAACATCAAAGAGTGGAAAAATATTTGCAAAAGATATTACTTGTCCTTCAGAAGTTACTATTTTGAATCCTGATCTCTATATTTGTACAGTTGAAAAAGGAACAAAACTGAAGATTGAAATGAGAGTGGAAAAAGGAGTTGGATACATTCCCGCTTCTGTTAGACAAGCTGATGAAGAAGATGCATCAATTATTCTCTTAGATGCTTTATATTCTCCAATTAAAAAGATTAGATATGATGTGGGACCTACTCGTGTAGGTAAGATGACAAATCTAGACAAGTTAACTTTAGAAATTGAAACAAATGGAACCATTAGTCCTGAAGATGCCTTGAAATTCGCATCAAACATTTGTCAATCATACTTCAACCTTTTCAATGCTGAAAATATAATGGTTGAAGAAGACTACATGTCTGATATCAAATCTATCTTAGAAAAAGAGCAAGAAGAAGAAGCTAAAAAACCAAGTCAAGAAGCATATACTCCAGTGGAAATTCTTGGTTTCTCACCTAGAACACTCAACGCACTTATTAACGGAGGTATTGGTTCAATTGAACAATTATCAAAATGTACTGAAAGTAAGTTGTCAAATCTTCGTGGATTTGGTAAAAAGGCGCTCACAGAAGTTGCTTCAGCTTTAGAGAAAAAAGGATTAAAACTATCAGAAGAATAACAAGCAATAAAAGGCATTAATAAATAATATGAGACATAAAGTAAAGAAAGTAAAACTAGTTGGTGATAAAGATCACAGAACCGCCTTAATGCGTAATTTGGCAATGCAGGTGATCATTTACGATAAGATAAAAACTACTTCTGCAAGAGCTAAAGCGGTACAACCATTCGTAGAAAGATTAATCACTATTGCAAAAGGAAAGAATAAAGTTCATGCAATCAGAGAAGTAAACCGATTATTGCAGCATGAAAATGGATCAAAAAAAATCTTTGAAGTTTTATTAGAAAAATATAATGACAGAGATTCTGGATACACTAGAATTACCAAACTAGGTTACAGAAGTGGAGATAATGCTCCAGTAGTACAAATTGAACTCGTATAACAGGCAACACATGAAAACATATATTCCAAAAAAAGAAGACATCAAACGAAAATGGTACATAATTGATGCAAAAGATAAAGTACTAGGAAGAATCGCAACAAAAATTGCCGATAAATTAAGAGGTAAAGATAAACCAATTTTTTCACCACACATGGATAGCGGAGATTTCGTTATTATCATCAATGCTGATAAAGTAAAATTGACTGGTAATAAGATGGAGGGGAAGCTATACCACAGACATTCAGGTTTTCCTGGAGGGTATAAGAATATGAACGCAAAGGAGCTATTTGCAAAAAAACCTACAAAAGTGATGGAATTCGCTATCAGTGGAATGCTTCCAAAGAATAAATTAAGAAAAGTATTCATGGAAAAATGTAAAATTTACGCTGGAGAAAAACATCCTCACGAAGCTCAAAAACCAGAAACTTTAGAAGTATAATCAATAAATAATGACTACAAAAACTACGAAAAAAGAAGATGAGAAAAAAATTGCTACTCCAAGTGGTAGATACGACTATGCAAATGGAAAAAGAAAAAGCGCAGTAGCTAAAGTAAGATTATACAAAGGAAAAGGAGTTATAACTATAAATGACAGAGCAATTGATGATTATTTCGCTCTTAAAACTCTTATAGCCAGAATAAATAGTCCATTAAAAATAACAGGAACTACAAAAACTTTTGATATCACAGTAAAAGTAGTTGGTGGTGGAAATACAGCTCAAGCAGAAGCAATTCGTCATGGTATAGCTAAAGCTTTGGTTGAAATCGACAGTACTAATAAACCTAGCCTTAAAAAAGCAGGATTACTTACTCGTGATTCACGTGTAAAAGAACGAAAGAAATTCGGTTTAAAGCGTGCAAGAAAAGCTCCACAATTCAGCAAACGTTAAAATTTTGGCTTATTAATTTTTAGCTAAATATCTAACAATCATTTTTCTCTACTTGATTTGAATTTAAATCATTCTTTGCTAGAATAACTTTATATGATTGGTCTTACCTCCAAACAAGCAAAGAAACTACTTCCCAAATATGGGTACAACGAAACTCCAAGCAAAAAAAAGTATACCAGTTTAAAAATACTTATTTCACAGTTCACCTCTTTCTTAGTAATAATTCTAATAATTGCAGGAGGTATATCTATAATTCTTAACGAATTAATAGACGGAATAGCAATACTAGCTATTGTGTTTATTAATGCCAGCATAGGTTTTATTCAAGAATACAAAGCTGAAAATGCTGTAGCAAAACTAAAAAAATCACAAATAACTAAATGCATTGTATATCGTGATGAAGAAGAAAAAGAAATACCTGTAAGAGAATTAGTACCAGGAGACATAATCATATTAAATGAAGGCGATAAAATCCCAGCAGATGCTGAAATTTTAGAAGCATTTTCACTAAAATTAGATCAATCTATGCTTACAGGAGAAAGTATTGCAGTAAATAAAATAGCTGGAAAAGATTTATTATATAAAGAAACAATTATAATTTCCGGTCGTGGTTTAGCCAAAGTAATAGCAACAGGTAAAAAAACAGAATTTGGAAAAATTATAAATCTACTTTCACAAGAAGCTGAAACAAAATCCCCTCTTGCAATACAACTAAATGAATTAGGCAAAAAAATTGGAATACTAATTTTAATATTAATTTTAGTTTTATTTATACTAGGTTTTATACGTGGCATAGAAACTTTTGAAATGCTAATGACATCAGTTGCCTTGGGAGTCTCCGCCATACCTGAAGGAATGCCTATAATCGTCACACTCACACTTGCGATGGGAGTTACAATTCTTTCTAAAAAAAATGCCATCGTAAGAAAAATGAATTCAATTGAAACTTTAGGAGCAACAACAGTTATCTGTTCAGACAAAACAGGTACACTTACTGTTAACGAAATGACAGTAAAAAAAATATTCACAAATTTTCAAGAAACAAAAATCCCAGGAGTGGGGTATAAAATAAAAGATAAAATTAAACTAACTTCAGCAAGTCAAAAGTTATTGCTAGAGATTTGTGAAAATTGTAACAATAGTTTTTATGGAAAACAAATCCTTGGGGACCCAACTGAAATCGCATTAAAAGTATTAACACGCAAAGCAGGAGATGCCAAAGAATATAAAAAATTAGATGAAAAAGTATTCACTTCAGAAAGGAAAATGATGAGTACCTTTCATAAAAAAGGAAACAAGAAAATTACATATACAAAAGGGGCCTTTGAAGAAGTTTTAAAACATTGCAGCTTTATAATAAAAAATGGTAAAAAAATAAAACTTACGGCAGCAGATAAAAAAAATATTGAAGAAATTGCAATTAAATACGCATCACAAGCATTGAGAGTTTTAGGAATGGCCTATAAAGAAGATCATTTTGAAGAAAAAAATCTAACATTTGTTGGATTAATAGGAATGATAGACCCACCACGTAAAACTGCACAAGCATCAATCAAAACAGCAATCAAAGCTGGAATAGAAGTAAAAATAATCACAGGAGATAACGCTCTAACTGCACAAGCAATCGCAAAAGAAATAGGTATAATTACAGAAAATATTATAACTGGAGATGAAATAGATAAACTCTCTGATAAGAAATTACTAGAAATAATACGTAATAATCAAATATTTGCCCGTACCAAACCTGAACACAAATACCGCATAGTTGATTTACTACAAAAAGACAAAGAAGTGGTAGCAGTTACAGGAGACGGTGTTAATGATGCACCAGCTTTAAAACACGCCGATGTCGGAGTGGCTATGGGAATAAAGGGTACAGAAGCCAGTAAAGAAGTTGCAGACATAGTACTCAAAGACGACAAATTTTCTACCATAGTAAACACCATAGAAGAAGGTCGCCGCATTTATCACAACATTCTAGCCTTCATCAAATATATGCTGTCCGCTAATTTTGACACAATCATGGCGGTAGGCATATTAACATTAATAGGACAACCATTACCTATTTTGCCTTTGCAAATACTTTGGATCAACATAGCAACTGATGCACTACCAGCGCTAGCACTCGGAATCTCACCTGCTTCAGAAGGAATCATGAAAGAAAAACCACATCCAAAAGGAGAAAATATATTTAAAAAATTTCTCAGTTTCATATTAATCGCAGCTTGTATACAAACAATCGCAAACCTAATAGTTTTTTTCTACGGCATGAATGAAGAAGGTACAAGACTAGCTCGAAGCATGGTTTTCACACAAATTGTTATGTTTGAATTATTTTTTGTTTTTGTCTGCAAAGAAGAAAAAACACTAACATTCAAATCATTTATTTCAAACAAAACTTTAATTGGAGCAGTAGGAATATCATTTTCACTACAATTGATAATGCTTTATACACCATTCATGCAAAGTATTTTTAAAACACTTCCCCTAAATATAACACAATGGGCATTAATAATATTCTGTGCTTCATCAGCCTTCATTATCCCAAAGATTAATCAAAGTTGGAAAAAACTTATCAATTAAGTACTATAAAAATAATGCGTTTCGATATTCTCACAATCTTTCCGAAAATTTTCAGCTCATACTTCAATGAGAGCATCATAAAACGTGCTCAAGAAGAAAATCTTATAGAAATACATATTCATGACATTCGCCAATTCAGCAAAGATAAACACAAAAAAGTAGACGCCATGCCTTTTGGTGGTGGAGCAGGCATGCTTATGACTCCTCAACCTTTATATGACGCAATAACATATGTAAAAACATTAAACAATGGACCTGTGGTATACATGACTCCACAGGGAAAAACATTCACCCAAGCACGCGCAGAAAGATTTGCAAAAAAAGATCAGGATTTAATATTTCTTTGTGGTCGCTATGAAGGAATAGATCAGAGAATTCGTGATAGTTTAATCGATGAAGAAATTTCAATAGGAAACTATGTGCTAACAGGTGGAGAATTGGCAGCAACAATTTTAATAGACAGCATATCCAGATTAATATCGGGAGTACTTGGAAAAGAAGAATCTCATCTCGAAGACTCATTTTCAAAATCTCTAGGTAGAAAAAAGGAGTATCCACACTACACACGCCCATCAGAATTCAAAGGAATGAAAGTACCAAACGTATTATTATCTGGTCACCATAAAAATATAGAAATTTGGCGCAAAAAGAATCTTAAATAATGAAACACATCCTCACACAACTTTTGACATTAATAATAGCAGGCATACCTTTTAGCCTGCTTGTCTCAAATTATTTTCAAAAGATATTTTCAAAATTCAACACTAAATTAGCTAATATAAACACTGTTTGCACAAAAGTTATTGGCACATTAACAAGAGATGAGATATCTGTTAAAAGTCTTCAATATGATAAATATAAAGTAAAAGTTGATGAAGAAAGTGACTTTCTTGAATTTTATAATCAAGAAACAAAAAAAACTATAAAAATAGAGCAGCGTGAGTTGAAAAAAGATGAAACGGTAAATTTCATGGCAATTTGTGCAACTCTTTGTCATTACGAAAAAATGAGAAACATAGAAACTGTTATGTCTCACTTCTTCCAGTTTTGCAATATTAGTAGTTCACAAATAGAACATGAATACAAAATAATCGATGAAATTCCCTGCAGAAAAAACAAAAAAATCTCAACTGTTGTAACAATCAAAAATACAACTCAAGAGATATTTTCATTCAGCAAAGGTAATCCTAAAGCTATTTTGGAAAAATGCAGCCGCATGTTAGTGAGTGGCAATAAAATAGAAATAGACTATCAACTACGTCGCAAATTAAAACGTCAGATAAAAAGTCTCAACAAAAGAGGTGAAAAAGTAATAGCATTTGCATACAAAGGACTTCCACTAAAAAGATACGATAAATACACAGAAAGCTTTGCAGAAAAAGACATGGTACTAGTTGGAATAGTAGGATTAGGCAATTTCATAGACAAAGAACTGTCTAAACAAATAAGTGAACTTAAAAATGCAGGAGTTAAAATTCGACTTCTCGCAAAAACCCGTGCCCGTAAAGCAATAGCTGTGGGGCAAGAATTGGGCATTGTTAACCCTCAATATTTTGAATCAATAGAAAAAGATGAACTTGAAGATCTTAGTGATGAAAAACTTGCAAAAATGTTAGCAAACAAAGAAAAAGACTATGTTTTCTCTGAATTAAGGGAAGATGACCACAACCGTATAGTCAACATTTTAAAAAATAAAGGTGAAAATGTAATAATAGCCAACAAACGAGAGGGGTTTAGTATTAAAACAATTTTAGAACGTATACAAAAAGGTCGCCAAATAAATGCTAATACTAAAAAAATCTATTCTCATGCCTTAGTATGCAAAATAACAGAAGTGATCATGATTATTACAGCTATAGTAGTACGTGCACCACTTCCACTTTCTATTGGTTTGATCATAACAATAGATTTGATTATTAATTTGCCTTTAGAGCTAGCACTTAAACATGAACCGGAAAACAATTCCAAAGATATTAATCATACAAAATTAATAACAATTGGAGTTATCACTGGCATTATAATAAGCGGAGTATACATCTGGAGTCTCACACGTTTTGGTTGGTATCCTGGAGAAAATATAACAGTACAAAGCGAAGCTTTTGCACAATCTGCAAGTATAGCATTCATATTATTAATTATATTTCAATTAACCAATGCCTACAAAATCCGTAGACAAAAAAATATTATTTCAAATCCATACTTACCAATCGTTAGCATAGTTGTCCTTCTTTTAACCTACAGCATGCCTAAATTCAATATTCTAAACTTAGGACCAATCAAAAACACAATAGATTTCATCATCATACTTTTTATAATAGTTTTAGTACTTATTTTAGACAAAGCAAGTATTAAATTTCTAAAAAATAAATAATGGAGATTCCAAGAAACAACGATTATCTCCGAATAAAGGTAATACCAAAAAGTCCAAAAAATGAAATTACAGAAATTATGGATGATGATACAATCAAAATCCGAATAAAAGCTGTACCAGAAAAAGGAAAAGCAAACGCAGAATTAATCAAGTTTCTCAGCAAAGAACTAGAATTAGAAAAATCAAGAATATCAATAATAAGCGGAAAAACCGAACAATTGAAATTAATCAAATTAAAATGGACCTAACTGATCTACAAACAATAAAAAAATTATTAGCAGAACATAATCAAACAGCCAAAAAATGGATGGGACAGAATTTTCTAATAAGCAGAAACGCATTAGACAAAATCCTAGAAGCAGCCAATATTCAAAAATCTGATCAAATCATAGAAGTCGGACCAGGACTTGGAGTGCTCACAAAAGAGCTAATCGAAAAATCAGATAATGTAACAAGCATTGAACTCGATTCAACCATAATACCAATATTAAAGAAAGTCATCCCCGGGAATGAACTCAAAATACTTCATCAAGACGCACTGAGATTTGAACCGCCAACAACTCCATACAAAGTTGTAGCAAATATCCCCTACAACATAACATCTCCATTGATTAATCATTTCTTGCAGGCAGAAAACCCTCCGACATCCCTCACTTTGCTCGTACAAAAAGAGGTAGCTGAAAAAATATGCAAAATCAATCCTGATATGACAATACTTTCAATGCAAGTACATCTCTTCGGAGACGCTGAATACATAGAAACAGTAACATCTAATTGCTTCCACCCTGCACCAAAAGTCGATTCTGCCATTCTGCATATAAAATCAAACCAAAAAACAAGGCGCGAAAACGCCCTAGCAATTTTAAAACTAGCCAAGCGCGCCTTCCGCGGCCGACGCAAAAAACTTTCAAACACACTCGCAGATCTAAAAGAAAAACTCATAGAACTAAATCTGCAAGACAAAAGACCACAGCATTTAAGTATTAAGGATTGGGGGAAGTTGATTTAAATCACATTTTAATATAAATTGAAAACACTATGACAGATCTTTCAGTAAAATTTTGCGACGTTCGCTTTGAGAATCCAACAGTATTGGCTTCAGGTGTTTTAGGTGTAACTGCCAGTTGTTTACGCAATGTCGTAAATAATGGAGCTGGTGGTGTAACCACTAAATCTATTTGGTTGGAAGAACATGCTGGACATAAAAACCCAACTATGTTTGGAACTGAGCATTATTTTATGAACGCAGTTGGTTTATCAGATGGTGGAATGGATAAAGCTATGGCTGAAACTTTTCCTGAGTATCTAGAAAATAAACCAGCACCAATTATCGGAAATGTGATTGCGAAAAATATTCATGATTTCGCTGAAGTAGTTGAAAAAATGACTAAATGCAATCCAGATATTATTGAAGTAAATATTTCTTGTCCTAATGTTGATGATAAGTATGGTAAACCTTTTTCATGTAGTGTTGCAGGAGCAGCAGAGGTAACTAAAGCTGTAAGAAGTTGTACTGATAAACCTTTGATTATAAAACTTACTCCAAATGTTCCAAATATTGGCGAAATTGCAAAAGCTTGTCAATCTGAAGGTGCAGATGGATTTACTTTAATTAATACTCTTTCAGGACTGGCTATTGATATAGATATGCGCAGACCTATTTTAACTAATAAATTTGGTGGAGTATCTGGTCCAGGTATTAAACCCGTGGCAATAAAATGTGTATACGAAGTTAGCAAAGCAACTGGATTGCCTATTGTAGGAACTGGTGGAATAACTAATGGAAGAGATGCTATCGAAATGATGATGGCTGGGGCGACTTTGGTTGGTATGGGAACTATGGTTTATTATCGTGGAGTTGAAGGGTTTGGAAAAGTTGTAGAAGAAATGAAAGAATGGTGTGAAAAGAACGGAGTTCAACATTTAGATGAAATTATTGGTGTAGCCCATAATGCTTAAAAAATGGATATTAAAAAATTTGATTCAAGGTTTCAAGCTCTTGAAATAAAGGAAATTGTGGAAGAAAGTGATAGTGTTAGAACTTTCATTTTTGACTACCCACTTGGTTCTAAACCAGGTCAATTTGTGATGTTATGGATCCCCGGGGTTGATGAAAAACCTTTTTCTGTTGCCTGGGATGATGGAAAAGAATTTTGGCTAACCATTTGTAAAGTTGGCCCAGCTACTGAGGAATTATTCAAACTTGGAGTAGGAGATAAAGTCGGTATAAGAGGACCTCTTGGTACGGCTTATAAATGGAAGAAAGGTGAACATTTAGCTGTTGTGTCAGGTGGATATGGCGCAGCTCCTATGTATTTTGTTACAAGAAAAGCTATAGAAGACGGGTGCAAAGTAGAATTTTTGACAGGTGCGCGAAATAAGGATTTATTACTTTTTGAAGAAAGAGTTGAAAGCATGGACGGAGTAAATCTTCATGTCTCTACTGATGATGGAAGTAAAGGACACAAAGGATATGTCACACAAGTTTTAGATAAAGTTTTAACTGATAAGTCTGTAGATAAAGTTTTCAGTTGTGGACCAGAATTAATGATGAAAGCCGCTTGCGAAGTCGCTGATAAACACGATGTAGATTCTTGGATGTCTATGGAAAAATATATGAAATGTGGAATCGGAGTTTGTGGTCAATGCGCTGTAGACGATAGTGGTGACCTTATTTGTCAAAAAGGACCTGTTATGGCCTATGATTATGTAAAAGGATTGCCTGAACTTGGAAAATATCATAGAGACGCACAGGGAAAGAAACATTATATGTAATGTAATTTAAATAAATATATTATGAGTGTTGCAAAAAATATTGCAGAAAATCTTTTGAAACGTGAAGCTGTAAAGGTTTCTGTTGAACCTCCTTTTACTTGGACTAGTGGAATTAAAAGCCCGATCTATTGTGATAACAGAAAAATGATTTCCTTTGTTGAAGAAAGAAAAGCCGTAGTTGATGCTTTTAAAGCAATGATTAAAGAGAAAGGACTGACTTTTGACGTAATTGGAGGAACTGCTACAGCAGCTATTCCTTGGGCTGCATTTTTAGCTCACGAATTAGATGTGCCTATGGTATATATTCGTCCAAAAAAGAAAGAACATGGTGCTGGAAAACAAATTGAAGGAGCTCTTGAACCTGGTAAAAAAGTACTTATTGTTGAGGATTTAATTTCTACTGGTGGATCTAGTGTAAAAGCAGCTGAGGCTGTACGTGAGGAAGGACAATGTATAGTTGAAGATATTTTAGCGATTGTAACTTGGGATTTTGATAAATCAAAAACAGCTTTTGCTGAAGGAAATTTAAATATGCACACGTTAACTGATTTTGCACACATTGTAACTTCAGCCGGTGAAATCGGAAGCATTACAGCTGAACAACAAGAAACAGTACTTGGTTTCGCTTCTGATCCAGCTGGATGGGGAGAAAAAATGGGACTTTAAACTACAAACCTAACTGAAAATATTTAAATTTTTATTAACATGGCTAAGAATTTTGCAGATAAGTTAATCGATGCGATTAAAAAGAAAGGGAATCCTATTTGCGTAGGTCTAGATCCACGCTTAAATCAAATTCCTGAATTTATTTTAGGAAAAATTCAGAAAAACACAGATCTTAGCCCCACAGAGATGGCAGCTGAAGCTATCATTGAGTTTAATAAAGGAATTTTAGATGCTGTTGCTGATCTTGTTCCTGTGGTAAAACCACAAATCGCCTTCTATGAAATTTATGGAGCTGATGGTATACGTGCATATCAGGAAACTTTAAAATATGCGAAAGAAAAAGGTGTTTTGACTATTGCTGATGCAAAACGAAACGACATTGGATCAACTGCAGCAGCCTATGCTAGGAGTTTTCTTGGTGAAGTTGAAATATTTGAAGGAAGTGAAAACGAAGTGGTTACTCCAATTTTTGATGCAGATTCTTTAACAGTAAATGCTTATCTTGGTTGGGATGGTGTGAAACCTTTTGCTGAGGAATGTGATAAATATGACAGAGGACTTTTTGTTTTAGTCAAAACTTCAAATAAAAGCAGTGGTGATTTACAGGATCTGCAAATGGCAGACGGTAGATCTGTTTACGAAATAATGGGACATTATGTAGATAGCTGGGGTGCTGATTATATAGGTGAAAGCGGATACAGCTTTCTTGGTGCAGTAGTTGGTGCAACTTATCCAGAAGAAGCTAAAAAATTACGTAGAATTATGCCAAATTCAATTTTCTTGGTTCCAGGATATGGTGCTCAAGGTGGTGGAGCAGCAGATGTTAAACCATGTTTTAATGAAGATGGTCTTGGAGCAATTGTAAATTCTTCACGTGGAATCATTTTTGCATACGAGAAAATGGAAGATTTCAGACCTGCAGCCTACGCTGAAGCAGCAAGAGCAGCCGTAATGGAAATGCAAAATGACCTAGATAGTATTTTCTAGTCCTCTATCTGCAAATTAACAACATCAATTAGACGGTTATGTACTAGAACAAGGTTTTCTCCATAACTATCTATTTTTTCAAAATATGGCTCAGCTTCAGCAAGTACAAATCCATTGAGCTTAAGCATATCAACAAACTCACCAGCATAAGCTAAGTAAGCATCAACTTCTGCCTTGTAAAAGTCATTATATCCAATAATAAAAACATTCTGATCTTCAGTAAATTTAGCAGATTCAAAATAATTATCCAATTCAGAAGCAACAAAAACAAAATTCTCATAATAACTAACTAATTCATCAATGTCATCCCCCTCCTCTATGGCATAATATTGATCATAAAAAGCTTCCTCCGCCACAATAAGAG
Source organism: uncultured Candidatus Peribacteria bacterium (assembly GCA_964406295.1). Classification (GTDB taxonomy): domain Bacteria; phylum Patescibacteriota; class Gracilibacteria; order UBA1369; family LOWO2-01-FULL-3; genus CAYORB01. Next base: position 37,289 of record CAYORB010000003.1, read on the forward strand.
CATCCATACGGTTTACAAGACCGTTATGTACAGCCGTAGAATCAACAAAAAGATTATCACATCCGCCCAATGAAAAAACAAAAATAGAAAGCGAAACAAGAATCAAAAATGTAAATATTTTTTTCATAACTTTAAAGTAAGCAAACCTAAAAACAACATTAACCTTTTTTCAAATAAATTCAAGAAGAAGAAATTGACTTAATACAGCTTATCTTGATAATCTCACTATCAGCAAGATAAAAAAAAAAACATGCAAGACACTTTATTGGATAAATTAAATCAGATCAGAAAAGGACGTGATTTAAAAAATACAGACATTATAAGTATAGAAGATTTATCAACAGAGGAAATAGAAATGATACTGGAACTTGCAACAGAAATGGAAGATTATCTTCAAGGCAACATGAAAAAATCCAACTTGCTTAAAGGTAAAACACAGATCAATTTTTTCATGGAAAATTCAACTAGAACACGAACATCTTTCGAACTAGCAGGTAAAAATTTAGGAATAGACACTATCAACATAGCTGCCAGTTCATCTTCACTAAAAAAAGGAGAAACTTTATTGGATACAGCAATTACTATAGATCAATTACAACCAGACATAGTCGTAATGCGAACAGCTTCATCAGGGGCTGTGAAATTTTTCGCTAAAAACGTGAAGGCAGCAGTAATAAACGCAGGAGACGGCTGGAACGAACATCCATCACAAGGATTATTAGATCTACTTACAATGAGAAGATTTGTAGACAAAGATTTAAAAGGTAAAAAACTTGTAATCGTTGGAGACATACTCCACAGTCGCGTGTTTGGTTCACTTGCAAGAATAGCAAAAAGATTCGGAATGGAAATCGTGGTAAGCGCACCACATACATTAATAAGGCCAAACCTGGAAGAAGAATGGAGAATAAAACACGAACCTAAAATTGAAAAAGCATTAGTAGATGCAGATGTGGTTTATGTACTCAGATTACAAACTGAAAGAGCAGCAGCAGCTTATGTGCCTACACTTAGAGAATATTCAAAGACATACGTGATCAACGCAAAGAGAATGAAACTTGCAAAACCAAGCGCAATAGTGATGCACGCCGGACCTGTGATTAGAGAATTAGATGTTCATACAAACATATTAGAAACTGAAACTTCAGTGGTTAAAAACCAAGTATTTAGCGGATATTGCATCAGATTTGCACTGCTTTGGTTACTCGGCGAAAAACGTAAAGAAAAAAGCATAACACCAAGACTATTCAAATCATGAAAAAATTACTTATAAAAAATGGACGCATTATAGACCCTGCAAATAACATAGATGAAATTGCAGACCTACTTGTTGAAGATGGTAAAATAAAAGAAATAGGACAAAATATAGAATCAGAAAACACAGAAATAATAGACGCAAGTAACAAAGTTGTAAGCCCAGGGTTCGTAGACATTCACGTACATCTTCGTGAACCTGGCAGAGAGGACAAAGAAACAATAGCAAGTGCATCAAAAGCCGCAGCAAAAGGCGGTATTACTTCAGTTGTAGCAATGCCAAATACCATGCCTGCCGCAGACAATCAAACAGTAATAGAATATGTGCTTTCCAAGGCAAAGAAAGAAGCAGTAGTGAATATTTTTGTATCAGGAACAATAACCAAAGGGCTAAACGGAAAAGAGATATCAGAAATTTGGGAACTAAAAGAAACTGGAGCAATCGCAGTAAGTGATGACGGTTTTGATATACAAAATTTGGACACATACAGAAAAGCAATGCAATATTGCAAAACTCACGACATGCCAATCATTTCACACACAGAAGATAAAGATTTAGCAAAAGACGGACAAATGCACGAAGGAAAAATATCAAGCCGATTAGGTCTCAAAGGAATTCCAGCCTGCGCTGAAGACGCCGCAACAGCCAGAATAATCTGTATATCGGAAGACACTGACCATCCCATACATTTCACACATGTCTCAACAAAAGGATCAGTAGCATTAGTAAAACTTGCTCAAGAAAGAGGTTTAAAAATAACAGCAGATACCACACCACATCACTTTTCATTAACAGATGATGCTGTTGCCGAATACGATACTTACGCAAAAGTTAATCCACCACTTCGAAGCGAAGATCATAGAAAAGGAATACTAAAAGGATTAACAGACGGAACAATTTCAGTAATAGCAACAGATCACGCACCTCATCTTTGGACAGAAAAAGAACGTGAATTTGACGCAGCACCATGCGGAATAATTGGATTTGAAACAATGCTGCCACTGATAATAACTAATCTGGTAAACACAAATGTACTAACACTTCCAGAAGCAATAGCTAAAATCACTATCAATCCAGCAAAAATACTGAAGATGGAAAAAGGAACACTAAGTAAAGGAGCAGACGCAGATATAACAATTTTCGACCCAAAAGCTAAACAAGAAATTGATAGAACAAAATTCGAATCAAAAGGTCAAAATTCCCCATTCCACGGAATGACACTACAAGGAATCATAACCCATACAATCGTAGATGGAAATATAATAAATTAAAGCATCTTTTAAATTTTAGAAAGAAGCCCAAATAAATGCTTAGCACTAGGGATTCTCGCAAGACGCTCCACAGGGTCTTTCTTCAACAACTCCATAACTAATTCACTCAAAAAAGAAGGTATTTTATTATTTCTTCTATTTCTATAAACTATAGGAATTGGAGGTTTTTCTCTATGAGCATCTCTAGAAGACTTAAAATCAGAAATAAAACCAGGCACATTGTCATAAGGATGATGATTCATCAATAAACGATAAAAAACACAGGCTATGCCATATAAATCAGAGGCAACACCAGCATTATTTTCATAAGCATCTATATCACTCCCTTTAGCAGGCCAAGATTCTGGAGCTATAGTACTCAGATTACCACCAAAACAGTTTTTTGGTGACAATACTTTATGATGAACCAAACCATAATCTAACAAAACAACTCTAGAACTGCCTTGATCATATATAATATTATCAAATTTCCAATCCCTATATACATATCCCATCTCATGCATATAATGAGCAGCAAAAGCTAAATATTTCGCAATATACACAGACTCAGCAACAGAAAACCTATATCTATCATTGACCAATTTATTAAGAGTATCACCTTCAACATATTCCATAACAATTTTTTGACAATCATTATTAGTATCCATAACAACAGCATACAATTCAGGAAAAACTGTTAATAAAATTTCATTATTAATTTTCCCACGTAACTTTTCAACCAAAGCATTCAAAGACATCAAAACAGCAGCTTCACGATTCATACATTCACGAGTAATTTGCACCTTTTTCGACAATTCTTCAGAGACAATATCAGGATCAAAACATTGTCTAAGCTCTTTAACAACCACATCAACCTCATATTTAGCACTCTTAGCACGCCACACAACACCATGAGCACCACTGCCAATAACATTATAAAGTTCAACTCCCTCATTCCCTTCCGAAATAATTAAAGGAGATATTACACCCTCCCACCCTGAACATTCTTCTTGAACCACCAAACTTCCCACCGGACCTTTCTCCGAACTCAATTCTGAACTTAGAGAAAACATAAACATTTTTTATAAGACTTCCTGGATGATACTACACAACTTTTTTGCAAACATGCAAGCCTCGCCATACATATCTATACAACATACCCTTGCACTCCCCTCTTCTCCACAATACAATGCTTCAGAAAATGAATAAAATAAAACTCATCCTCAAGGATGGCACAACATTCTCCGGAGAAAGTTTCGGTGCAGAAGTACATTCTGCAGGGGAGGTAGTTTTCAATACTTCTATGGTTGGATACCCAGAAAGCTTCACTGACCCTTCCTATACGGGACAAATCATGGTTTTAACATATCCACTAATAGGAAATTATGGAGTTGGAGATATTTGCAGAAACGAAGACGATATTTCAGAAAGATTCGAAAGTGATGATATTCACATAAAAGGATTAATAGTTAGTGAGTATTCTGAAAATCACAATCATTGGGATGCAAAAAAATCATTAAGTGAATGGTTAAAAAAAGAAAGCATACCAGCTATTTCAGGTATAGATACCAGAGCCTTAACTAAAAAAATACGTGAACATGGAACTATATTAGGACAAATTGTTCCAGACAACGAAGAGAAAGGGAAATTTTACAATCCTGATTTAGACAATCTAGTCGCAATGGTTTCAACAAAACACGTAAAAACATATAATAGAGGACCAAAAAAAATAATTTGTGTAGATTGTGGAATGAAAAACAATATTTTAAGAAACTTTCTAGATAGAGATGTAACAGTAATTCGCGTGCCATGGGACTACGATTTTATGGAAGCAGGACTAGAATTTGACGGTATTTTTCTATCAAATGGCCCAGGTGATCCATCAATGCTAACAGAACTACATAAAAATCTCAAAAAAGCCATGGAGCTGAAAAAACCTATTTTTGGAATATGTCTTGGATCACAAATCATGGCACTCGCGACAGGCGCTAAAACTTATAAATTGAAATTTGGCCATAGATCACAAAACCAACCTTGTATAGACACAGAAACAGGCCATTGCTATATCACAAGCCAAAACCATGGATTTGCCATCGACCCAAAAAGTCTTAAAAAAGGATGGAAAGTATGGCTCAAAAACGCTAACGACAATACAGTAGAAGGAATCAAACACGAAACTCTTCCTTTCTTTTCCTGCCAATTTCACCCTGAAGCAAGCCCAGGACCAACTGACACACAACACTTCTTCGATCAATTTGTA
>CAYORB010000003.1:42153-53585 GCA_964406295.1 uncultured Candidatus Peribacteria bacterium
CTTTCAGCACTGGCAGCAAACCCAGAAAGCCTTATAGATGAAAATACAGATATATTTTTCACTTTAGATGCAGAAAAAATGGATACAAATATGAAACTTTTGTACGATTCTCTATTAAAACAAGTGCAATATGGTGGGATAGATCCACTGGAAAAATATTTACTAGAAATAATTTCAAACGGAAAAATATCATTAGCAATAACTGAAGATTCAAACAATCAATCAACAGCTGCATTCGTAGAAATGACAGAAGCAGCATTTGATAAAATGATTGAATTATATTCACCTAAAGAAAGTGAAGTGAATAAAGGATTTTATACTGCAGATAACACTGAAATATTCACATATCATCAAGGAAATTTTACAACTGCAGACAATGAAACAGAACTACTTAAAATAGTATCTTCAACAGAGAATAAACTAGGAGAATCTGATAATTACAAAATTGCTCAAGCTAAACTTTCAGATGACGCTTTTATTAATTTTCATATAAATCTAGAATCTTTATTATCAGAAATAATAGGAGAGGAAAATGAAGGAAATTTAAACATATTATTGAATTCATTAATTTCAACAAGCGCAGCAATTAGACAAAGTGAAAATGGATTTGGTATAGAAAGCTATACAAGCCTAGATTCTCAAAAACTCACAGAAAATGGAATGGATTATGACAATCTTGATGAACTTGAATTATATAAATTAATGCCAAAAAGAGGAGTAATTTATTTCTACAACGCAAATTCAACTTCTAATATCAAAAAACTCATTGAAACAGAAGCATATAAAGAACTAAAAAATGATCTTCAAAAAGAATTCAACATAGACCCAACAGACCTAATCATGGTACTTGAAGAAGAAACAGCCTTTTTAATGCAAGATACGGGCGATATATTGCCTAGTTTTACATTCATGGCTAACCTCAAAGACAATGAAGAAAAAGTACAATCAAGTCTAGATAACATCATAGCTTTATTTTGGAACAAACTAGAGACAGAAGCTGATTCAAGAAGAGACAATACAGTATCATTCAGTGATTCAGATGGCACATTGTCTATAACAAAACAAAACGTAACTATAGAAAAACAAGAACTTGATCAATTCATAGTAAAATATAAAATTGCAACCAGTAAAAATCCTTACGCACCAATCATAAATGAAGATTTATTAACATTAAAAATAACTGCAGGAGTTATTGATGATGTTTTAGTCTTATCAACAAACAAGAACATAGATAAAGAATATGGAGAAGGCGTATACAGCAATAACGAAATTAAAAAATTAATCGACAAAAAAACAGACGGAATCTTCTATTTCAATCCTGCAAATCTAAATGAATATATACAAAATATTTTAATAGTAGCTGAAAACACATTTTCAGAAGATCTACTCAATCTAAACAATGAAAAAGAAATATTAAATAAAATATTCGCACCTTGGGGAAGCATAAACGCTACTATGGATCTTTCAAATACATATATAAGTAGCCACACAGATATCAATGTTGACCTAGGTTTAGCAATAAGAACCTACAACCAAGATCTTTTCTCAAACAATAATAGTTTTGACAATTTATCTACAATAAATAATTCACAGAAAGATTATTCAGACCTACATAATCAAGATTGGTATAACGACGATGTGTATTACCTAAGTACAAAAGGTGTAATCAAAGGTTATTCTGATGGTGAATTTAAACCAAATAAATCAATTAATCGTGCCGAATTCACAAAATTGATCATAAAAACTTTAGAAGCAAATGGATATATAGACTCAACATACGACTACAGCATCAGTATGGAAGATTCGATAACAGATATAGAGGAATATTCATGGTATGAACAACCAGTAGGAAAAGCTCGTAAAGCAGGCATTATCAGTGGATATAAGGACAAAACTTTCAGACCAGAAGCAAACATAAGCAGGGCTGAAGCTGCTCAAGTTATCGCAAATATTATTAAAATTTACAGACTAAAGTCTACATTACCTAAACCTCCAAATTTTAGAGATGTGAAACCTACAGATTGGTATTTTAATGCAATAAACACCGTATCATCAAATAGAATTATGACAGGGAAAAATGAACAAGTATTTGCACCAAACAAAAACCTAACTAGAGCTGAGGCTGCAAAAATCATCCGCAACCTTCTAAGAATGATAGAAAACACAGCTTTATAATTTCAAAAAAGTAGAGAAAGTAAAAACCCCTCCGCAAGCGGAGGGGTAAAACTCTATCAACAAATTTAAAAGGTATTCGCCGAGAATTTTTGTTTTTGTTAGAGCCAAGCCAAGACTTTGGTATTGTTTTCAGCCGTACCACCGGCCGCCTGGAATCCCTCATAAAGTTCTGTAAACAGACCGTTATAAGAGCAGAACAGCGTCTAGATCAGTCTAGACATCTCCGGTTTCAATCTTAATTTTGAGAGAGAAACCATCACCTTAGCAAGGATAGGAAGAGAATTTTTCTTTATAATTCCCCACCCCATCACGACTAAGCAATAGTATTTTTTGTTTTTGTTTTCCTTTTTTTCAATGTGCTTTTCTAGGGCGTTTTGATTTCTTAACTTCTTGAAATCATCCAACTATATCAGTTTCTCAGACATTGTCAAAAAACAATGATAGACGTGTCACTGAAAACATGGCAAAGTAGTATTCTAGCTAAAAAGGTTTTTGTGTTACTAAGAGTAATTAGAATCCCAATCACTAAAGTCATCAAACTCATCATTACCATCATAAATATCCAAAGAAGGACGTTTTGTAAAAGAATCCAAGTTAAGTTCAACCCCATTAGCAGGAATCCCATTCGCCAACCCAGTATTACCAGGAATATGGCTTTTATTACGAGCAATTCCCCTTTCTATTGATGACAACAAAGACTTTATCCTTTTAATGTCAGATTTCATTTCACAAATAAAATCTAATAAAGCCTCATCTAAAACCCTTCTCTCAACCTGCCCTATAGACAGCTTAGCAGATGCAATATAACCAACTCTATCATCAATAAATAACCCCTCACACACACAATTTGCATCAGCAAAAACTTGCTGAATAGCAGCTATAATACCAAGCGCAACATTATCTACATTATAACGCATAGCAATACTCCTTTTATCATCATCTGAAAGCCCATTCTTATGCAAATCAGAAATAACACTCAACTCTTTTTCTTTCTCTTCTAATTCCCTCCTCAAGACACCCCTTCTCTCTTCTAACAAAAAAATCTGCTTATTTCCACGATAATTAGTCAACATACTTTGCACAGTCATCCTTGTACCGTATCCACCATCTTCAACATAATTTAAAATATCAACTCCATCGTCCTCCGTCCCATCACCTTCAATGCTAAAATTTCTTTCAATTGACATAAAAATTATATTTAAAAAACAAGAAAAAAACTATACGCCAAAGACTGATAATGTCAAGCTGTTCCACTTTCCCCACATTGCATTCCATTTTCGCTCGTATAGGATATGAACATGTTCATATCATTAGATCTAGAAACAACAGGCTTCGATGCAGAGAAAGACCAAATCATTGAATTTGGTGCCGTTAAATTTGACTTAGAAGGGCCAAAAGAGAGTTTACAAATACTAATTCATCCAAAAAGGGAAATACCAGAAATAGTAACCCTCATAACAAAAATCAAAGATTCAGATGTAGCTGATGCTCCTACTTTTGAAGAAAAAAAAGATGAAATAGAAGCCTTTATAGGAGATTTACCAATAGTCGGCCACAACATTCAATTCGATACAAATTTTTTGCGTTCAAAAGGTATACCATTAAAAAACCAAGAATACGATACACATATTCTTGCAGGCATGTTACTACAAAACATGCCTTCTTATAGCTTGGAGGTAATAAGTCACACCTTGGGATTAGCTCATGAAGACAAACATCGCGCTCTAGATGACGCAATTGCTGCAATGGAATTATTCCAAGAATTAATCAAAAGATTTCAATCTTTACCAAAAGAATTAATAGAAAAGATTCAAAATCTATGTAAAAAATCTGAATGGGATGTCAAAGATTTACTACTCAGCCTTGAACACAAAGAGCAGAAATTCGTACCCCTAGTAGACACTGAACCCATTATAGAAAATCCAAGTAACTATAAAAAAATCTTAGACGAAGCAGACTCAGGATTATTTGAAGAAATCCCTCCATATCAAACCCTAATCAGAGACATAAGCATTAATGCAAATGCAAACACATATATCACACTCCCCTATCAATTATTCAAAAAAATTGAAAGTCATATCCCGAACAATATCGCGAAAATAGACAGTTATAGAAACTATATTTCTCCATCACGATTAGAGGAATTTGAAAAACAAAAACATTATGATGATGATGAAATCTCCGCATTACTAAAATATTTAATCTGGATAGAACAAACCAAGACAGGACTTCTAAGTGAATTGAGAATATTCGGAAAAGAAAGAAAAACCTACGACAAAGTACGTGTAAACGAAAATGGAAACGTAAAAACAGAAGAATTCATTAAAAAAGCATTAGAAAAAGACGATAAATCAGCTGCAATATGTACACATCAATACATAATAGAAAATTCATTACCAAAAGATTCTGATCTAATAATTTTAGACCTGGATCAATTCAAAAAAACGCTACATCGTCATTTCTCAATCTATTTAAAACTGGACGTAGTAGTTGCTCCACTTCAATTTTTGCAAGAATTACACCCTGAAAACCAAAGTATCAAAAGCCTAATTGATAAATCTGGAAATCTATTCGATTTAGTAGAAACTATGTTCGACAAATATAACGACGAAAATGAATACAGCCCACGCTGCAGCAGTACAAACACAGTACGCGACAGTCAAGAATGGCAAGATTGCAAAGTCCTAAGCTCCAGCCTAATCGAAATTTCTAAAGAATTGGGAGAGATAAGCACAGAAAACACACAAGGTTATCTACAAAACTGGAAATCAAACCTAATAGGACTTAAGAGTTTCTTTTTCGATGAAGGTGTAAAATTCAACCTGCGTTGGGTAGAACGTGACTACAGAAGCAAAGAAGTGACTTTAAGAAAAATTCCAAAATCAACTGATAAAGAACTACAGGACATATTCGATCACTGTAAAAATCATAAAATAATTGGTGAAAATTTAGAAAACACAGCAAAAGATCTAGGCCTACCTTTACACAACTTCACAAGTAAAGCTGAAAATATAGAAATCGAAATCATCAGTGATCTTGCTAATCATAACACTGGAAAAATCGTAAACTACATTTCAGAGGAAACAAATAACAATCCTCAAAAAGCAGCCATGATTTTCAACGCAAAAAAGCAACTCCATATATTTACATTGGAACTAAACAAACTTAATACACCAATAGTTTCACAATTAATTTCATCAACAGGAAAATTAAAAGCTCAATTCAAACAAAAAGTAGATCTAGACGAACCAGTAGTCGCATTAATGACACCAAACGTTTGGAGCCAATTTGAGCATCACAAAGATATAGAACACCTATACATACACAAAATCCCATTTGAACCACCTAGTGACCCGCAAATAATCGCAGCCAGCGAAGGAAAAGCAAATCCATTTATAGAAGTTCAAATCCCAAAAGCTGTAACGGCTTTGATAAAAATGATTAATCGTTTGCAAGGCTCGTCTAAAACGCTTAAGAAAGTAACTATTTTCGATTCTAGAATATCAAATCGTGACTATGGAAAGCTATTTATAAAAAAACTAGAAGAAGTAGCCAAGGTACAAGAACGCCCCCTTGTCAAGCAGAATGATGCCTAGGTATCTATTTAAGATTTTTTCACCATTGACTTTTTCCACAGCGCTATCTAAGATCTTCTCGCTTTAATTGACAAAATGCCAAAAGAAGTTGATCTAAATGAAGAGTGGTCAAGCACAAGGATTTCAGTCTTTATGCAAGTCACAGGTTATACCATTGGGATGATTGCAATCACCGCTGGCGGAGGATATTATTTAGATCAATATCTCGACACCTTTCCTACACTATTTATAATCGGACTAGTCGTAGGATTTCCATTGACTCAATTACTAATCTTCAAAAAGATTAAAAAATACACGCAAACTAAAGCTAAATAAAATGGCAAATATCCCAGAAATTAGTTTACCTGCTGAAACAATTGCACAAATTGGACCTTTTGCGATAAGTAACGCAATGATTGCAACTTTCACAACCAGCATAATCATACTAGTTTTAGCTTTTTTAATTAGAAGAAAAGCAGGAATTATTCCATCCAGAATGCAAGTAGCCTTTGAAGGAGTGCTTAATTTCATGTTAGACAAAATGGAAATAGCTTTTGGAAGCAGAGAAAAAGCACTTAAGTTCTTTCCTCTTATCTTTACAATTTTCATTTTCTTCCTAATAGCGAACCAATTCACATTGATTCCATTTGTAGAAAGCATAGTAACTGAAGACGGTGTCCGCCTATTCAGAAACCCTGCATCTGACTACAGTTTGCCAATTGTTCTAACAATTCTAATACTGGTTCTTGCTCATGTTCTTGCGCTTGCAAGTCACCCAATCAGACATATTGGAAATTTCATCAAAATAGGTCCTATTCTTAAGATAAAGTCTATCAAAGACTTGCCGATGGCATTGCTAGATTTTTTCTTGGGGTTACTAGACATAGTTGGAGAAGTTGCAAAACTTGCATCTCTTTCAACTCGTTTGTTTGGAAATATGTTCGCCGGTAGTATAATTATCGCTATCGTTGCCGGATTATCTTCATACACACAATTTGTAGTTCCAATTCCTTTCTTAGCTCTCGGTATTTTGTCTGGACTAGTTCAGGCCTTTGTATTCGCGATGCTAGGAACCCTATTTATCAGCTCTACATTAAACGCAGTTGCTGATACAAATAACAATCAATAATAATTTTTAATTCCTAATCTAAAAACTATGGAAGCAGAAACATTTAAATTACTAGCAGCAGGACTTTGTATGGGTCTAGGTGCTATCGGTCCCGGTATAGGTGAAGGTATCGTTGGAGGTAAAGCATTGGAAGCTATGGGTAGAAACCCAAAAATGGCTGACAAAATCTTTACAAATATGATCGTCGCTATCGCCTTGGCTGAATCAACAGCTATTTACTCACTAGTAGTAGCACTGATCATCCTTTTCGTATTCTAATACACCCCTAATTTATGGATAAATTAAGCAGTCTGGGAATAGACCCGTGGAGCATGCTCCTATACCTAGTGAATACTGGTGTGTTACTAGTAGTATTAACCTACTTCCTTTACAAACCAATCCTTAAGTTCATCGATCAACGTAGACAACAGATCGCTGACAATATTGAAGAAGCTCAAAGACTTCAAAAAACTTTTGAGAAAAAGTTAGAAAAAAGTGAAGCTGAACGCCTAAAAGTTGAAGCTGAACTAAAAGATGAGTTAGCTAATCTTCAAAAATTCACCGACAGAAAAAGAGCTGAGTTGACTTCAGAAATGGAGGTTGCTCGCAGCGAAATGATGCAAAAAGCTCAAAAAGAAATAGATAAAAAGAAAGAGAACATGATTCAAGAAGTAGAAGAAGAAATGAAAAAAATCATGACAAAAATCGTTCTTCACATCGTTGAGAACAAAGTCCCAGAGGACGTTATACAAGATAGTATTAAATCAGCTTGGAAAAATGTTTAAACCATTTGTAGCCGCTTCGGCTCAAAAAATCATAGGATTCCTTGGAAAGCACGAAAATTTCTTTGAAACAAAAGAAGCTACACGCAAGGAAAAAATCGTAGATCTAAAAATGCCTGAGGCTTTTATAAACTACTTACTACAATCAAACGAAAAAGAGTTTATTGCAGATTTGAAACTAATGACAAGTTATGCAAAAGGTGCTAAAGGTATAGATTTAAGAAAAAATAAGTTTTTCCTAGCGATAGTAAAATTTCTAACTGGAGATTTTGCTAGAAAACTAGATCTCTTAGATAACGATTTCTATCTTTTCTCAACAGATGACAGAAAGTTAATCGTTGAAAAACTACTCAGTGGTAACAGCAATCTTGCAAGTGCATTAAAAAACATTCTTTTAACAAGTACATACCAACAAATCTCTTCAGAAATATATGAACTAAGTAGTAAAATTCAAGAAAGCCCATATATATTGGTTCAATCACCAAGAGAAATACAACCGGAATTGAAAAAAGAGATTCGTAAAAAAATAAAAGAAGAAAGCCCAACTAATTTCCCTATTTTTCAAATCAATCAAAAATTAATAGGAGGTATCAGAATATTTAAAGACGGTGAAAGCAATGATCATTCATGGCTTTCCCGAGTCCTCCATTATACATCATTAACGTCTGCTTAATTCAAACTATATGGCTAAAGAAGCAACACTACAAAATTTCCTTTCAAATCTGTCAGAAGCATTAGAAAATGCTAATCCAGAACAAGAGGATAGTAAGAAATTAAATCAAGGTATCATCCAATCATACAAGGATGGTGTAATCAAAATCCAAGGTCTATCTGGACTGAAGATGAATGAAATCATCATGATAGAAGGGGTAAACGCCCAAGCACTTGTGATGAACTTGGAACAAGATGCTGTATACGCTCTTGTACTTCAAACAAGTACTGAAATCCGTGAAGGATTGTTCGTGAAAGCTACTGGAAAGTTCTTATCTATTCCAGTTAGTGAAGATATTATCGGTCGTGTAGTGGATTCACTTGGTGAACCTCTAGACGGTAAAGGACCTTTCAAAGAAGATAAAATGATGCCTCATGAAAATGAAGCACCAGGTGTTATGGCAAGAAAATCAGTACACGAACCTTTGCAAACAGGTATCGTAGCTATAGACTCTCTTGTGCCAATCGGACGTGGACAACGTGAGCTTATTATCGGTGACAGACAAACAGGTAAAACAACTGTAGCTATAGACACTATAATCAACCAAAAAGGACAAGATGTAATCTGTGTATACGTAGCTGTCGCCCAACGTGAATCAAAAACTGCTCAAGTAGTAAACAAATTAAGAGAAACTGGGGCTATGGACTACACAGTTGTAGTTTCTGCACCAGCTGCTAGTTCAGCCGTTATGCATTATCTATCTCCATTTGCTGGATGTGCAATCGCTGAATATTTTATGGCAAAAGGAAAGCATGTATTGGTTGTTTATGATGATTTATCAAAACAAGCTGTAGCTTATCGTGAAATGTCACTATTGCTTCGTCGTCCACCAGGTCGTGAAGCTTACCCAGGTGATGTATTTTACCTGCACAGTAGATTATTAGAACGTGCTGCTAAGGTAAATGAAAAACATGGAGGTGGTTCTATCACTGCTCTACCAATTATCGAAACACAGGCAAATGACGTTGCAGCTTATATTCCAACAAACGTAATTTCAATTACAGACGGACAGATCTTCCTAGAATCTGATCTATTCAACAAAGGTATTAGACCAGCGATTAATGTAGGTATCTCAGTATCTCGTGTAGGTGGAGCTGCCCAAACTAAAATCATTAAAAAAGTATCAGGTACAGCTAAACTAGATTTGGCCCAATACTATGAACTGGAAGCCTTTTCTCAATTCGCTTCTGAATTGGACGAATCTACAAAAGCAAAACTTACTCGTGGACGTCGTGTAGTAGAATCCTTCAAACAAAACCAAAACGAGCCTTATGCTCTTTGGCAAGAAGCTGTGGTACTTTATGCTGCTACTAAAGGTTACTTAGATACTACCGAAGAAAAAGAAGTAGTGGACAAGATCAAATCAATGTTCGCATTGGTTGAATCTAGCCATTCAGACCTAATCGATGAAATCAATAGAGAAAAGAAACTTACTGAGGAAATCGAAAACAATATGAAAAACATACTTGATAAATTCTTTGCTTAAACATGTCAGGATCATTATTAGAAGTCAAAAAACAGATTAGCGGTGTAAATAACACTCGCAAAATAACAAAAGCTATGCAACTAGTTGCTGCTAGCAAAATGCGCCAATTTCAAAAACGTGCACTTTCAGCCCGCGACTATCTAGCAGAAATGCTTAGAATACTCGAACGTAACATAAATGCAGATACTCAAAGCATTTATACTGAAAAGAGGAAGAAGGGATCTACTTTGTTTGTTCTTTATACATCTGATAAAGGTCTATGCGGACCTTTGAACAATAAATTGATCAATTCCCTATTCCGTTCAAACAAATGGAACGATCTTCCAGAAAACGAACGAATGCTCATCACTATTGGTAAAAAGAGTTATACTTATGCGCTAAGCAACAAGATAGAAGTAGCTCAATATTTTGGTAGTATTCCAGAAAAACTTTCAAACCTAGACGCTATCAATGTAATAGATAGTATTATGCATTTTTGGCAAAGTGGTGAAGTAAAAGAAGTTATATTCATTACTCCACATTACAAAAACTCATTCACTTTCTACCCCGTAATGAAAACCTTTCTGCCATTCTCAGCAGATGTTGTAAGAAAAAACATGGGAATCAGTAAAGGAGAGGCTAGAGAAGATGGAGAAATTAAAACAGAAGGAACAAAGAAGGAAGACGACAATTTCTTTATGCTAATGGAACCTTCAGAGGAACATGTGCTCAAAAGACTATACGAACAGACGGTTCAATCGATGTTTATTGAATCTTTCCTGGAACTAAAAGCATCAGAGTATTCTAGTAGAATGATCGCAATGCAAAGTGCGACTGAAGCCGCAGATAAGATGATAGGAGAACTGAAACAAACATTCAACAAAGCACGTCAACAAGCAATTACCCAAGAAATAGCCGAATTAATCGGTGCAAGTATGGCCCTTGCGGACTCAAACTAAAAATTTTAATTATTTGATATGTCACAAACTAAAGGAAAAATCGTACGTATAATCGGTGTGGTAGTAGATGCATACTTCCCAAATCACATCCCAGACCAATACTCAGCTTTAACTGTTGAAGGCCCAAAAGGAACTGTAACCCTAGAGGTACAGGCTCACATTGGAAATAACACAGTGAGAGCTATCGCCATGAGTACAACTGATGGTTTATCAATAGATCAAGAAGTAATAGACACAAAAGCAGCAATTCAAGTACCAGTTGGAGACACTTCACTTGGACGTGTATTTAATGTAACAGGTGATTTAATTGACGGTGGTAGTGCATTACCAAAAGATGTAGAAAAAAGATCAATACATGCTGAAGCCCCAAAACTTGTAGATCAAAATCCATCAATGGAAATTTTCGAAACAGGTATTAAAGTAGTAGATCTACTTGCTCCATTCATTAAAGGTGGAAAAGTAGCGTTGTTTGGTGGTGCGGGTGTAGGTAAAACTGTGATTATGCAGGAGCTTATACATAACGTAGCTATGGGACATGGTGGTTATTCAGTATTTGCTGGAGTAGGAGAAAGAACTCGTGAAGGTAACGATCTAATCGGAGAAATGAAAGAATCAGGAGTAATTGATAAACTTTCAATGGTATTCGGACAAATGAA
>CAYORB010000004.1:0-47621 GCA_964406295.1 uncultured Candidatus Peribacteria bacterium
CTTTTGTTAGTAACCCACCTGATAGATTAAAAAGAAAAAATGATTATTTAAATAGATTACAACCAACAGAAACAATTACTGAATAATGGGATTTTTATGTAAAATAAAAGAAAATAAATACTTAGATAACCCTCTTGATAGAGATTTGGGGTTAAGTAATATGTGGAAAGCGTGGTTTGCTTGTCGCAAAGGTAAGCGTATGAGCGATGAAATGCACGAGTTTCAATACAACCTTGAAAGCCGCCTCCTTGAGTTGCATAAGGATTTGAATGAAGGAACTTACAAGCACGGCAAGTACAGGCATTTCATGGTCTGTGACAATAAGAGGCGTGAGATTTCCGTTTCTCCAATACGAGACCGCATAGTCCATCGGCTGCTTTATGACTACCTCGTACCGATTTGGGATAAGACCTTCATCTATGACGCTTGGTCGTGCAGAAAGGGCAAAGGACTGCTGGGAGCGATTGAGCGCACTCAACAATTTTTGAAGTCTTACCCACATAGCTGCATTTGGCGAAGCGATGTACAGAAGTTTTTTGATAATGTGGACCAAAGAGTGCTTTTTGAGTTGCTTAAACGGCGTGTGAAAGACAGGAGGGCAATGTTGCTCATTCGTGAAGTTCTCAAGAGCTATAGTACTCATGCGGAAGGTGTGGGCATTCCCATTGGCAACCTTACCAGTCAGGTTTTTTCTAACATTTACTTGAATGAACTTGATCGCCTTGTGAAATACGAGCTGAAACCACAGGCATATTTGAGGTACGGTGATGATTTTGTTTTGTTTGAAGCGGATGAGAGAAAGTTAAAAGATATGAAGGTGGTTGCAACTGAATTTTTGTTCAACAAGCTGAAATTGCCCCTGCACAACAAAAACAATCTCATCGTGAAAGCCAGCCACGGACTTAAATTTCTCGGCACAGAGCTTTGGTCTTCTGGTAGAAGGCTCTCGAAACGCAACAAAACCCGAATCGCCGCTCGCCTGAACCTTAGAAATACTCCCAGCTATCACGGAGTAATTTCCAAACATGGTGGTGAAAAAATGCAAAAATGGCTGAATTGGAGAATACATGATCTCATGGATTAAGAAGCAAAAATCTCGTTCATGGCATTTTCAAGATTCTGCTCATCAACAAATTTGAAGAGTGTTTCCTTTGGTTCAGCAGGAAAAGCCTCATTGCTGGACCAGCTCCTTTGGATTTCCCTTTGATAGAGTTTGGTCAGTTCCCGTTTATATTCGGTGTCGGTATTGCCGAGCAGATGACCTCCTTTGGTTTCTACCAGAAAGATTTTATCAAAACTCTTTTGAGCATTTTCTTGAAGCGTCAGAATGAAGTCAGGGTAGAAGCGATTTTTACGCCACGCCACCAGAAAGAAGTCCTTCTTTGCTTTGTTTCTGTACCACCAGTAAGTCTCCTTACCATCTTCCATTCGCCACACAGCTTTATCTTCCAACTCATTCAAATCTTCATTGATAACTGGCTCAAACAGGCTCTTTTTTACATTCAAACTGTGCCTTCTGGCTTCTTTTTCAAAGTAGTACTCAGGTGTCAGTACTCGCTTGAAACTGAATTTAGGTACAAAGCGAACCTCATCCCTTTTCATTCGTTCAATAAAAACCTTGCGAGCCAACCGATCAACTTCGCCAACTTTGTTACCCGAACCGCTCAAAATCTTCCTCAACTCATCAAGCAAGATTAGACCTCTTTGTAAAACATTCTTTGCAAACAGATCAAATTCTGTATGATGTTCTTGGATGAGAGTTCTAACGTCGTCCACGACTCTCCGCCAAAAAAATGTTAACTCGAAGAGTTGATGTTTTTTTGGCGTGGGGATGAGAACCGAAGGTTCGCGTATTCAAGTGAGTGAGACAATCAAAAAGTAGACATTCGAACGTTCAATATCCACTACTGACAAAATCCCCAGGGATTTACTAATTCCGAACAAGCAACAAATACCATCTAAAAAACTTTGTCATAAACATCTTTTCTATGCTTCACAAGCAGCAATATAATCTCTTGTTTTTCCAATTTAAAAACAATTCGATAATCCCCCATTCTAAACCTAAAAACATTTTTCCTTCCTGTTAACTTTTTAGCAAAGAAAAGTGGTTTTTTAAGATTCGAAAGAAAATGAAGTTTCTTTTTAACCTCCTGCTGCACTTTATTATCCAGTTTATGGAGACTTTTCACAAAACCTTCAGCAACAATAAATTTAAACATAAAAAATTAAAGTATTGAATTCAGAGATTTTCGTTTAGACTTTTTTTCATTCTTAATCACAGTATCCAATTCAGCCTCAAAAGCCTGATTCAAAGGTAAATGTTCTTCAATAAAATCTTCAAATTCCGCCTTGCTCATAAAAATCCCAACCTCTTTACCATTTTTCACAATCCTTACAATTGCAGCATCTAAAGCTTGAGACGGGTTTTTCTGCAACGCAGACATAGATACAATTTTCTCCTTCATAAGAACCGTGGCAGTAGACATAAATTCATAGTTAAATACTACTATAAGTTTATAATAAAACCACACCGCATGTCAAGCTTCACACCTCAAATCTGCATCTTCTTCTTATTCCCAAATTTGCCCCCCCCTCAAAGACATGTAATAAGACCTCAGACAAAGCGTTCCAGAAGCTCACGGTATTCAAACAAGAGAAGGATACGACATTGAAAACATGGCTCAATTAGTCCAACAAGCTTTAGCAAAAGCTGCAAATCTCACAATCATAGAGAACCCAAACCAAGGAGAACAAGAAGAAACACAGGCCTACATAGAACCTGGTGAACTTTCCCCAGAAAATCAATATACAGACACTTCACACGAAAAAGGCAACAAAAGAACTGGCGCTAGACGTATGTTAATAGGGTAGACTGTAAACACCCACCCCATAAAAAAACACAATGGATTTCATCACAATAATAGGAACAACAGGTGCGACAACCCTTCTCATCGCATTCATCCTCAATCAACTACATAAATGGAAAGAAGATTATCTCGTTTATGACCTATTCAACACTATAGGAGGAAGCCTTTTGATCACCTATGCACTCATGCTAGAAAGCTGGCCCTTTGTGATACTCAATCTAGTTTGGGCTACGCTTTCTTTTCGAGACCTAATTTTAGACACAAAACGAAACAGCAAAAGAGATTCCAAAAACTTCACATCAAAATGGCTTAAATAGGGTCCATTTAAAAAAATTTGGAAAATATGGTGAAAATTGTTGCCATTTGCTATTCTTCAGTGGCCCTTAAGTTATCAAAAAAATGACCACTTTCGCAAAAAACAAAAAGGCGTATCACGATTATCAAATCCTTGAAGACTTTGAAGCAGGAATTGTGCTCAATGGCGATGAGGTGAAATCAATTAAAAACGGTAGGTCAAATCTGAAAGGCTCTTTTGTAGACACTTTAAATGAAGAAGCTTTCATCAACGAGCCGCACATCAGTCGCTATGAAAATTCAGCACGACAAACCCACGACCCCACACGCAAACGAAAATTATTACTTAGCAAAAAAGAAATTTTAAAAATAGACCAAGCGATCAACCAAGACGGAGTTACCGCAATCCCATTACAACTGTATTCAAAAAAAGGCTTAATAAAACTAAAACTTGGTATATGTCGTGGTAAACAACTACATGACAAACGCCATGACCTCAAAAAACGTGCACAAGAAATGGATGTAAAACGACAGTTGAAAAACTTCTAAAACCTTTTATAATTCAACGGCAAATTAATCCTACCCCATGCACAACACTTACACTCAGATCATTGCCGGTATTCAAAAATATTTCAAAGAAGCTAAAATAGGAAAAGCCGTTGTAGGTGTAAGTGGAGGCGTAGATTCGGCTTTAAGCTTAAAGCTAACAGTTGACGCTTTAGGTGCTGAAAACGTAACTGGAATCATGATGCCAGAAAAAGGAGTTTCTTTAGAAGAAAACCACATGCACGCAAAAACACTTTGCAAGTTTCTTAAAATAGAAAGCTATTCAATTTCAATCAACAAATACCTTACAGATTTTTTAGCATTACCTTGGAAACCAAGCAATTTGGCACAAATGAATATAAAAGCCAGAATCAGAATGATAGTTCTTTACAACTACGCAAACACTAGAAACTCATTAGTAGTAGGAACTTCAAATAAAACAGAACTTATTCTTGGTTATGGAACAAAACACGGTGACATAGCCTGCGATATAAATGTAATAGGAGATTTATACAAAGATGAAATTTACGACCTTGCAGAACACGTTGGCCTTCCGAACGAGTTCATCGAAAAAGAACCTTCAGCGGAGCTCTATCCGGGACAAACGGACGAAGAGGAGTTGGGACTTTCTTATAAAGAAATCAACACAATTCTTAGAAAAATAGAAGAGGGATTCGGTAAAGACCAACTAATCAACAAAGGATTAAATCCAAACGCCGTCCACAAAGTTTTCCGACTAGTAGAACTAAACGCCCACAAAATAACTATGCCCTATTTGATTAAACTAAAGACTACGAAACCATTTCAAAAGGAACAGGCTTAGCCACATGCTTAAGATGCTTCGCTTCAACATCATACCCCCCAAGACCAGATTTTCTTTTCCTAGCTTCCATACACCTGGTAAAACAACGAAAATGAAAACTAACATTGGGTAGATATCGAAAAACCTTTACCGAAGACGAAGCGTTCAAGAAAATTTTAATATCACCGTATCCTAAAAGGTTAGCCACAAAACCATCTCCCAAACGTTCGATATTCTGAATCTGTGCCATATCAATTGAATCAAAAACATTTTTGAAAAACAGTGTTTTTTCATAATCTATCACCCTAACATCCGTAATAATTCCAATGTTCATAAAATAATTAAACACTTTAATAAAAAACCTATGCATACAAACATTCAAAATCAAAAAACAGGTTATAAACAATAGTTTCATCTCCCTATCCCCTCTTATCACCTCCTGAATCACACCAATCTTGCTAACAAGCAAAATCAACACAAAAAGAAAAACAATAAAATAAGCAAATTCCTTCACCAGCATAATGGGGTGATGCCTAAAAAAACACACCAAATTCTCATCTGCGTGTTGTCCTTTAAAATACTTATCTTTATTAGTCATAACGTAATCAAAAACCAAGTTATAAAAACAATTTGCCCAAACACAACCAAAGAATAAAACCCTACAAAATGTTTCTTGGTAAACAAACCAAACAACTTCGTATATTTCAATTCTGGTAAATTATATCTTTTACAATAAATCAACACCTTCGTAACCACCACAAAATACAACAACGCCGAAAGCGTTAAAATTAAAATTATTAAAAAGGTAAAAACTGCCATATTTCCCCTTGTTAAAGCCCATGCATTCCTCACTCTACGCCTACCCAAATTATTTGTCAACAAAGCAAATAAAACATATACTGGATCCACCTAGTACACTCATATTATGAAATCTGCACTTTACATAGGTCGCTTCCAACCCTTTCACAATGGACATTTGTCTATAATCAAACAAATTCTCAAAGAAAACGACAGGGTGATCATAGTAATTGGTAGTGCAGAAAAGAATTTTATCCAAAACAACCCCTTAACAGCCGGCGAACGATACACTTTAATAAACAAAGCCCTGCAAGAGGCAAAAGTTAAAGCAGAAAAATATTGTATAATTCCTATAAGGAATGTGAATAATTACGCCCTTTGGGTAAATCATATCAATATTTATGTACCGTCATATGAAACTCTTTACACTGGTTCAAAAATTGTCAAAACTTGCTATGAGAACAAATACAATCCCCTGCACAACAAAAAAACTGGACCAAAAATTATACAACTAAACCGCAGCTTAATCCCTGTCTCTGCCACAAAAGTTCGTGATGCAATGTTACATGATAAAGACTGGCAATCACTCGTCCCATCAAGTGTAGCGGAAACTCTTGATAAATGGAAAATTCCCAACAGAATAAAAAATATTAATGAAACAATGGACCTAACAAAATACAATAACTCCTACTAAAATATGTCTATCAACCCTCTTATTTTTCGTGCCTATGATATTCGCGGTATCGCCGATTCAAGCCTGTGCCCTAAAGGATCAAAGGCGGATTTAACAGAAGAAAGTGTCTATCTTATAGGAAAAGCTGCTGCAACACATCTTATACAAAAATACCAAGCAAAAACTATTGCTGTGGGAATGGACAATAGACTGACAGGACCAACACTCAAAGCAGCATATATCAAAGGTCTTAGAGAAATAGGAATGGACGTAACAGACATAGGAATCGCAACTTCCCCTATGTTGTACTGGACTGTCTGCGCACTAAAGTTTGACGCAGGAACAAACATAACGGCTAGTCACAATCCAAAAGAATATAACGGATTAAAAATAGTAAGCCAAAACGCACACTCCGTATGCGGACCAGAACTGCAAGAATTGGTAGAAATCATAGAAACCGAGGCCTATGCAAAAACTGAAAAACAAGGATCCTTAGAAACGCTAGACGTTTGGGGTAAATACTTAAAAGATTTAAGCTCTCACGCTAACATTAACCGCAAACTCAAGGTTGTAGTAGACTGCGGCAACGGAACAGCCGGCAAATTTGCACCTGAACTTCTGCGACATATAGGCTGTGACGTAACAGAATTGTATTGTGAATTGGACGGAAATTTCCCAAATCATGAAGCAAATCCTGAAGAGATAGAAAACATGCGAGATCTAATAGCAAAAGTAAAAGAAACAAATTCAGATTTAGGAATCGGCTTCGATGGTGACGGTGATCGTGTTGGTGTCGTAAATGAAAAAGGAGAACTTTATTCTTCAGATTTCATGCTACTTTTATTAGCTAGAGACTTGCTAACTCGCCAGCCAGGCGCACAAATCGTTTTTGACGTAAAAGTATCACAAGCTATTATAAATAATATCAAATGTTTAGGTGGCATCCCCGTAATGAGCAAAACAGGTCACAGTTTCATAGAAAGCAAAATGAAAGAAATAGGAGCACCTCTCGCCGGAGAGGTCTCAGGTCATCTGTTCTTTGCAGAAAACTATTATGGTTTTGACGATGCATTTTTAGCTTCAATTAAAATTATAGAACTACTGTCACAAGAAACGCATCCTCTTTCACAAATGTTCAATGATTTGCCAAAAACATTTACCACTCCAGAAATAAAAATCCCCTGTCCTGATGAAAAAAAATTCGCAATAGTAGGAACATTGGTCGCACATTTCACAAAACTATATCCTTCCATAACAATAGATGGTGTGCGCACAAATTTCACAGAAAATTCTTGGGGAGCAGTAAGAGCTTCAAACACCAGTCCAAATTTAACTTTGAGATTTGAAGCAGACACCAAAGAACAACTAGAAAAAATTAAGGAAGAAATGTTTATCGAACTCCGCAAACACCCAGAAATCACAGACATTTAAAAATTTAGTTAATTAATTTAATATCAAAGACCTTTACCTTAATTATTAAACACAAAGGAATCTTTTGCTGGAGCCCTGTAGTAAATATAAACAGGATCTGGAGATCCATCTACTTCAACTACAAATTCATGATCTTGTGGTGGCACTAAATCCCCTTCCGCAGATCCACTCCCATCATAAATCACCAAAGGATTAATCCCATTACAAGCATATACCGGAAGCCTACCACCAAACCACCACCCACTACCATCCTCTCGTACAGCCCTTGGACTACAAACTCCACGCTCTCCACAAAGAATCGCACCACGAGCAATTTCACCAAGATCCTCTATAGTTAAACAAGCACCACAGGCTTGATCTTTTGGCGTACCGTCAGCACAAGTTTCAACTTCCATGGTAAACATCCTCAGATAATTCAAATCATAAGTTTGCGCCCTTAATCTATCCGCAGAACTAGCCGGCAATTCTATTATTTCACCAGCTCCCGCCATTAAATAATTTTTAGGATTATCACCACCATCCAAATCCGCACCACCAATAGTATTATCAGAGTAAATAGCACCTCTCACTAACAACTGATAATTCAAAGCCTGTGCCTTGGTAGGAGCATCTGGCCAAAGCGGCGAACCTTTATCACCAAAATCAAGTCCTTCCATATAAGGAAATAAACTTCCATCAAAAATCATTGTCGCATCTAAAACCATAGACTTTCCTCCAGTCAAATACCCATGTCCCGTTTTATAATAGTTCCTAAGGTTAGTAGAATCTCTCAATGCAACCAAGGTAATTCGTCTATCTAGCTCATCTTCACTATTGATTGAACTATTCATAAAAATATTCCCACCATCAACAACCACAACCCATCTATTTTCCACCTCACCAGAAGAAAGATCAATCACCACATCTTGTCCTTTGAAATACAGAACATTTTCATCACCCACCGTAAACTCTTTATACGAACCTAACGCACAAGTTGCGCTATCACGATTAAATCTACCCGCCTCAATTTCAGATAATTCTCTAACAACACAAACTTTATTTTTACCCGCTTTGTTTTTGCCTGCACTTGGAACTTCAGAACTAATATTCTTTTCTAAATTTCTCACAATAGTATCCCTTACCAAATCAATTGCCGGATTCCCTACCAGCTGAACTGAATTTTTACTACTAACATTACCAATATCCTGACCATAAATATTACCATGAACCTCAATCGAAGGATTGCTTATCTCTCCAGGAGTTTTGGGTAATTTATTCGAATAATAAGAAACTGGTTTTCCAGCAGTCGGCCAATACTGAACCGTAGTAAACAAACTCGGCGCCTCAGCAAAGGGACAAGGAAAAGAAGCCTCTTCCCCCTCTTCCACTTCCACAACAGGCAAGGTAGCAACAGCTTGTAATTCCAAATCCTTTCCAACAACATCTCTACCATGCAAAGATAAAACATGAGTTTCATCGTCCTCAAGTTTTTCCCTATTCATAGTCAAAAAATGAAAATTAAAATCAGACTGTTTACACCCTCTATTGTCTGCATCAGGTTCATAATACAAAGAATAATTAAACAAAGCCTGATTCACAATTTTTGTAGCTAAATTATGAGAGGCACTTGCTTTGGTTATAGCTGTAGAAGGTATTCCTCTATACGCATTAATTTTATCTTCCATAGCACCAACATAAAGAGTGTTAACACTGATAGGAGGTTTAAATCTAAAATTAACACCGTCAATCTTACCATTCGGAACAACAGAACCAGCAGGCCGCTGAGTCCCCTCCCCATCATCATATGCCCCATATTCAATTCTCTTTAAAACCAAACGATTTTGTTCAACTGTTTCCGGAACACCAACACCATAAATAAAAGTTTCATTATTAAAAGGATATGAAGGACTTGTACTATGTGTAAAAGAAATGTTTTCTCCAGTGGTAGGCGCATAAGACGAAACAGGTTCCACAGAAACATAATGTCCGGGATCTTTAGGCATTTCTCTAAAATCATCAAAAGAAAGAGGTTTAAATTTAACTGCCCCTACAGCATCTGACTGAGTCCAAGGTCTATTCATATCACGAAGAGAATCTCCAACTCCATCAGCCCACCCATCAGTGCCATCATAACTTTGCATAGATTTTACCGTATCTTCCCAAACAAAAGTAATACCATCAAAATCATCTGGGTCAAGAGACTGTTCATCAGCATCTTTTAAATACAAATGTACATAATACCCATCCACCCCATCAGCATAACTCACATCGCCTCTTGCAGATGCTTCCAAAGTAAGATCTAAGGCTACAGCATCAGAATTATCACTACCTATTTCTAATCTATCTTGTCCATTCTGCCCTCCCCTTCTGTCGTCACTATTGCCACCACCTCTTCTATCCTGGTCTCCTCCACCATTACCACTACCGTCATCAATCTCCATACGGTCAACCCAAACTCCATCAATCCATTCTCCATCTCCCATACGATCAACCCATTCACCATCAACAAAATCAAATTCAGGACCATCCACACCTAAACCTAAAGGTAAATCTTCAGGTGCAGGGTTAATTTCCACACAAAGAAAATCTTTATTTTTACACCACTTTCTAACATCAGGCACAACCGCTTCACAGTCTGCGCCCTCACAAACCTCACAAGCAACACCTTCACAGGCCACGCAATCTTCTCCTACACAAACTTCACACATAGGCCCAACACAACCCAAACAATCTTTCCCCTCACAGACTTGGCAAAGAGGCCCTTCACAAGCAACACAGTCTTCCCCTTCACACAATTCACAAGCAGGCCCATTACACATTGGCTCCTCTGGAAACAAAGGATCACCAAAAAACGAATCACCTTCAGCATAGTCATACATTTCTTCATCCTCATAAAGTTCAAGTCTAATACCGCTAAAATCCATCCACATCCCCGTACTTGTCCAAGCATAGCCGCTAGTATAACCATCCGCATCAACCTTCACTTCATGTTCAGGAAAAACCCCATTATCAAACTGAATCCAACCGAAAACAGAATTCCAAGCATAGCCTTTCAGCGCCCTATTCCCTTCAACATCCGGAGTAGTTAGCTTTACAGAATAATTAATCCTACCACATCTGACACCTCCACCAACCACTCCAGAATTATTTCTACCACCTTCAGGATTGAAACCACCCTCACAAGAAAAAGAAATGAAGCCTAAGTTGTCACTCCAAGCCCATCCTTTTAAAACATGATCATAGCCAGGTTTCCCAACAATATATTCAGTACAAGCAGCATTCCCCTTTTCGCTGGGAGCAAGCCCTCTATCTAACCCTAAAATACTTAAATCAACTAAATCATCCGAAGTTAAACCTGAATTTTCATGTGCATCAAAAGAAATATCACCAATATTAGTGTTTCCACCAGAAATAACACCAGCAACATTACCTTTACATAGAAAATCACCTTGCGCAAAAACGGTAGATGACAAGGCCATAACTGAAAGAACGCTAATCCCTAAGGACAAAATTATTTTTTTCATGATTCAAATGAGGATTTATTTTTATTTTTTCTATTGCAGAAATTATAGCATAAATCAACATCATCCGCAATCTGTACAAACCACCTCTCCCTTCTTTTCAACCTTCAGTCCTTTGCATTTCTCACAAATACCTACAGGCTTGTCCCAGGTAGCAGTTTTACACTTAGGGAATTTATCACAACCCCAGAAAATCTTCCCTCCTTTGCGTGTACGTCTTTCAGCCAATTGTCCTGTTTCACATTTTGGACATTTAACCCCAGAATAAACAACAATTGATTCAATAGTTTTACATTCAGGATAATCCACACATCCCAAGAACGGACCAAATCTTCCAACTTTCACCTCCATTCCTTTTCCACATTTTCCACACTTTTTATCCTTATATTTTTCCTTTAATGCCAAAACTGCCTCGCTATCCTCAGCTTGCTCAGGTTTTTCCTGTCCAGGTAAAGGTTTAGCATTTTTACATTCAGGATAATTTGAACAAGATAAAAATTTACCAAATCTTCCTAATTTTATAACCATATCTTTCCCACATTTTTCACATTTCTCATCCGATTTTTCATTTACAATATCAGATTTTTTCAGCTCTTTATCTTTTTTCTCAATATTTTTATGAAAAGGTTTATAAAACTCTTTAATCATAGGCACCCAATTCACTTTCCCTTCTTCCACTTGATCAAGCTTATTTTCCATCTCGGCAGTAAACTGATAATCAACAATATCAGAAAAATGCGCCACCAAAAGATCAATCACAACACCTGCCACATCCGTAGGCTTCAAAACCTTAGCTTCTTTCTCCACGTACCCCCTGGTAATAACCGTTCCGATTGTAGGAGCATAAGTACTCGGTCTACCAATCCCTTCATTTTCCAATTTCTTAACCAAAGACGCTTCAGTATATCGAGCTGGTGGTTTGGTAAAATGCTGATTATACTCCACCTTATCCTCTTTTACAGCCTCACCTTTCACCAAAACAGGCAAAAACTTTTCTCCATGAGAAACCTGTTCATCATCGGCATCTTGCCCCTCCGTATACACCTTCATAAACCCTGCAAATTTCACTGTTTGTCCAGTCGCTCTAAATTGATATTTCGTACCTTCAGCCTCAATGTTTACACCAACCTTATTCAAAATCGCCTCCTTCATTTGACAAGCCACAGCCCTTTTCCAAATCAGTTCATACAATTTCATTTGATCTTTTGAAAGATATTTTTCAACATTCTTAGGCTTCAAATACATATCCACAGGACGAATAGCCTCATGAGCCTCTTGCGCCCCCTTTTTTCCTTTAAATCTTCTAGGTTTATCCAAAACAAATTCCTTACCATATTCCTTAGAAATTAAATCCTTTGCTGCCTTCAAAGCCACATCAGAAAGATTCACAGAATCCGTTCTCATATAAGTAATCAACCCAGTTTCTCCTCCACCAATGTCTATACCTTCATAAAGCTGCTGAGCCACCATCATCGTTTTTTTCACAGAAAAATGCAGTTTTCTCGAAGCCTCTTGTTGCAATGTAGAAGTGATAAAAGGCGGAGCTGGATTTCTCTTAGCCTCTTTTTCTTCAACACTAACAACTTTATATTTTGCTTTATTTAAAGCTTTTTCAATCTTTTTCGCTTCCTTTTCATTCTTAATCTCCAGCTTTTTACCATCAAATTTTTGCAATTCAGCCTCAAAAGTACGCTCCTCCTTCTTCAGTTTTTTATCATCTTTTTCAAAAGCCCCAACAACTTTCCAATATTCCTCAGGTTTAAACGCCTCTATTTCACGCTCTCTCTCAACAACCAAACGCACCGCCACACTCTGTACACGCCCAGCAGAAAGCCCATAACGAACTTTTTTCCACAACAAAGGTGATAGTTCATAACCAACCAATCTATCCAAAACTCTTCTCGCTTGCTGCGCTCCCACCACATTATCATCAATGGTTCTAGGCTCATCCAAAGCTTTCAATATCGCCCCTTTTGTAATTTCATGAAAAACAATTCTCTTTACAGGAGTTTTCTTTTCATCAACTTTCAAAGCTTGTAATAAATGCCAACCAATCGCCTCTCCTTCTCGATCTTCATCAGTTGCGATCCATAGGTTCTCAGCCTTTTTCAACTCGGATTTGAGCTGTGTTATTACTTTTTTCTTATCAGGTGAAACTGAATAAGTCGGTGTGAAATCTTTTTCCACTTCAATTCCCATTTTTGATTTAGGAAGATCTCTAACATGCCCCATTGAAGCCAACACTTTGTATTCTTTACCTAAAAAGCGCGAAATTGTTTTCGCTTTAGCCGGGGACTCTACTATTACCAAATTTTTTGCCATAAAACTTATTAATTTTCGCTCCACATTGTTATTGATGTTGACAAATTCGTCAACAGAATGTGTGAAAAAGGGCTTGTACAGCGCAAAACATCTCCCTCAAAGGCGCAAGTTTATTTTTTCTGGCTTTCTCAAGGGCTTTCCCCGGATTTAAAGAGAATGTTTCTTCAAATTTTGGCTACAAACAAGGCTTTTTACTTGCTTTGAGAGAAAGGATCCATATAATGCCAATGATTTAATTTCTAACCCAAAGCATATGACTAAGGGAGATTTAGTAGCTGGTGCAGCACAATCAGCTGGTGTAACAAAAAAAGCTGCAGCAGAAGTTCTAGATTCAATTCTAGCAATGATCACAAAGAGCCTTAAAAAAGGTGAATCTGTAACAATTACAGGTTTTGGAACATTCCGTGTTTCAAAAAGAGCTGCTAGAACTGGTGTAAATCCAAGAAATCCTAGCGAAAAGATCAAGATTCCAGCAATGACACTTCCAGCTTTCAAAGCAGGAAAGTCTCTAAAAGATGCTGTTAGATAATAGAAAAACTGTTTAAACAGTTTTTCAAGTGTTCGTATAGGAACACCAAAAGCCCCCAACTTTTTGTCTGGGGGCTTTTAATTTTAAAAAATCAATCTATAAAAATAATCATATTACAATTTCTATTTAACTAATTAATTTTCAACTAAGCATGTTTGAGGGAACAATCGGCTTGGTCAAAAACAAAGTTTTTGCGATTTTTCCGAAACCAAGGCAAGCTTTTCGCTGGAAAAAGCGTTAAGCCGATGCTTGGTTGAAAATTAATTAGTTAAATAGATAGAAATTAAACGATTTCTATCTCAACATTGCTCTAAGACAAGAATTCATATAAATTATGCCACGATGAAAGAAGCATTAGAAAAATTACAAAAAGAATCAAGTTCAATAATTCTCAACGCAAAAACCGTAGAAGAGCTTAAGAATCTAGAGGTTCAATATCTCGGACGAAAAGGTGAATTAACAAAAATACTCAAAGGTATTAAAGATCTTTCAATAGAAGAAAAAAAAGTTATAGGAAAACTGTCTAATGAAATAAAAAACAAGCTTCAGTCCGATTTAGAAAAAAAACAACAAGAATTAGAAACCGAGGAATTATCAAAAAGCTTAAAAGAAACTTTTTTCGACACCACTATTCCAGGAAAAACCAGAAAAGTAGGACATGTTCATCCATTATCACAAGTGCAAGAAGAATTGGAAAAAATCTTCAATCAACTTGGATTTATGATAGCTGATGGCCCAGAAATTGAATCCGAATATTATAATTTTGAAGGATTAAACATCCCTGCAGATCATCCAGCTAGGGACATGCAAGATACATTTTTCATTCAAGATAAAGACGATCCAAAACATGGCAGGATGGTTCTTAGAACTCATACCTCTCCCGTACAAGTACGTTCAATGGAAAAATATGGTGCACCACTTCGATTAATAGTACCAGGACGAGTATTTCGCTATGAAGCAACCGATGCTAGCCATGACACTACTTTTTATCAAGTAGAAGGGCTTTTAATAGACAAAGGCGTTTCACTTAGCCACCTCAAAGGAATTATGGCTGAATTTTTAACACGCCTATTTGATAAACCTGTAAAAGTCCGATTCCGACCTGGATATTTCCCTTTCGTGGAACCAGGGTTAGAACTAGATTTTTCATGTCTTCTCTGCAAAGGAAATGGTTGTAAAACCTGCAAACACACTGGATGGATAGAGTTCATGGGCGCTGGAATGGTACACAAAAATGTTCTAAAAGCCGGAGGCATTGATAGCGAAGAATATCAAGGCTGGGCTTTTGGCTTTGGTTTAACCCGTTTGGTTATGATGAGATATGGTATTGATGACATTCGATTGCTCACAAACGGAGACCTTAGATTCACGAAACAATTTTAAAAAACTAAGACCACAAAATGCACATTTCCCTTAATTGGATCAAAGACTTTGTAGACATTCCAAAAAAACTATCTCCTGAAGAGTTAGGACAATTGCTAACTCTAAAAACAGCTGAAGTTGAAGGAGTAGAATCAGAAGCAGAGAAATTCGCAAATATGGTATCAGGAAAAGTGGTGAAGTTAGAAAAACATCCAGACGCAGACAGCCTTCAGATTGCACAAGTAGATATAGGTGACGAAGTTATCCAACTTGTTTGTGGTGGAGCCAATTTGAAAAAAGAAATGGCAGTGGCAGTAACAAAAATCGGTGCAAAAGTTCAATGGCATGGCAAAGGAGAATTAATTACCTTAGAAAAAGTAAAAATAAGAGGCGTTGAAAGCTTTGGGATGATCGCTGCATCAAGCGAAATTGGTTTAAATAATCCAAATGAAGGAGAAAAAGATATTTTAGATTTATCTGACAAAGAACCAAAGCCTGGAACTCCATTGTCCGAACTTTTTGAAAAAAACGACTATATCTTTGAAATTGACAATAAATCGCTCACCCATAGACCTGATCTTTGGGGGCATTATGGAATGGCCAGAGAAGTCGCAGCCATAACAGAGACAAGGCTTAAACCTATAAAACCAAATGTTTCAATCCCTTCAGGTGGTGAACAAATTGAAGTAGAAGTAAAAGACTCAAAGCTATGCCCTAGATTCTGTGCACTTGTAATTAAAAATATAAAAGTACAAGAATCCCCAGATTGGCTACGCTCTCGCCTCCAAGCAATAGGGCATGGTGTTCATAGTAACATTGTAGATGTAACAAATTATGTAATGGCAGAAATTGGACAACCAATGCACGCCTTTGACAAAGAAAAAATAGATGAAAAAATCATAGTTCGCAGAGCTGAAGAAGGAGAGAGGCTCACAACATTAGACGGAAAAGAGCGTAAACTCACAAAAACAATGGGAGTCGTGGCTGATCAAAAAAATGCTGTATCTGTAGCTGGAATTATAGGAGGGGCAAATAGTGAAATCGATGACAATACCACAACAATTATTTTAGAAGCAGCAAATTGGCACCCTTCAATACTAAGACGAGCATCAATTGAACTGGGAGTACGAACAGACGCCGTTCAAAGATTCGAAAAATCATTAGACCCAAACCTGCCCGAACTAGCAATTAAGCGCGCTGCTGAAATAATTTTAGAAATCTGTCCAGAAGCAGAAATTGCAGGTCCAATGACAGATATCAAAAATTTTGACAATAAAGCCATTCAAATAGAGCTAGATCCCAAAAAAGCCATTTCAAAAATCGGAATAGAGCTTTCACCAAAAGAAATAAAAGAAATTCTAGAAAATCTAGAATTCAAAGTAGAAGAAGGTGATTTAATGAAAGTTACAGTACCAAGTTTCCGTGCAACAAAAGATATAAATATAGAAGACGACTTAATAGAAGAAATTGCTAGAATTTATGGATATGATAATATTCAAGCAAGCATTCCTTCTCTACCGGCTAAACTGCCAAGCGAAAACACAGAAAGATTAAAAAAACACAGAGCCAGAGAACTTTTCTCATATGGCCTTGGTTTTGACGAAGTCTACAATTATTCATTTTACGGCAAATCCGAGCTGTCCAACTCGCTAATGACCGAAGAAGCTCATGTAAAGCTACTAAATTACCTTTCTGCAGACCAAACACATATGAGAACAAGTCTCATTCCAAATCTATTAAAAAACCTTCAGCACAACATCAAGTATCAAGACGAGTTCAGTATTTATGAAATTGGACGCAGCTACAAAGAAATTGGAGATTTCATGCCATTGGAAGAAAAACAAATTGCAGGAGCTATTTTAATAAAAGGAAATCAAGAAAAAGTGTTTTATGAGGCCAAAGGTTCTATTGAGGCTTTTTTAAAAAAATTCACATTAAAAAATATAGAAGCAAAAAAAGGCATAGACAGCACACCTTATGCTCACCCAAATCAAGCCTTAACCTATATAGACCAAAACGCTCAAACAATTGCAAAGGTATTTAATATTCACCCTCTCGTGAGTAAAAACCACGGATTAGACAAATATTCCATAGCTTTATTTGAAATTAATTTCACAGAAGCGATGAAGCTAAAACCAGAAGAAGAAAAATACAAAAGCATTCCCAAATTCCCTAGTATCATCATGGATATTTCAGTCGTTATAGATAAAAATAAAGAAATAGCAGAAATCCAAAAAGCTATAGAAAAAGCAGATCCCAAACTAATCCTAAAAATTGAACTTTTTGATGTTTATAAAGGTGAAAACGTTGAAAAAAACAAAAAAGCCGTAGCCTTCAAAATCACACTTCAAACCCCCACCAGAACACTTACCGACCAAGACATGTCGGCAGTTCAATTAAAAATCTTTAAGAATCTTGAAACAATTGGCGGCCAGATCAGGGGGAAATAGGCAAACTTTTCGTCCAGCCCACTTGACAGCACTTATTAATAATAGGATTATTAGGGTGCTGTTTTAATAGCAACTATTACCTCATAATATTTGTATGTCAAAAAACTTAAGTACGAAAACAACTATTGATTCGACAAATATTGCACATATTATGGCAGAGCCTCTTTGGCTCGGAGACAATGAACATAAAACAATTTATGTAAATCCAGCTTTTGAAAAATTAAGCGGATATTCTCTAAAAGAAGCCCTAGGAAAACCCTGTGCTGAATTTTTTGATGAAAATTCAGCAAAACTGATGAAAATTCAGCATAATTTGAGAAAAAAACATATTTCTTCCCAGTATGAGGCCATATTAGTTACAAAAACACAAGAAAAGGTTCCTCTTTTAATCAGCGGATCACCCACAACAAATGGTGGCAGCATGGGGGTATTTACAAATTTAACAACAGTTAAAAAATTAATAGAACAAGATTCTCTAGCCCAGCAAATAGTACAACATTCAACTGAAGCCATTGTCGTTTTAGACACAAATCGTAAAATCAAATTGTGGAATAACGGAGCAGTAAAAATGTTTGGATATAAAGAGTCCGACGTCCTCAATGAATCTATTAATTTTCTAATTCCTAAAGAAGAAAGTTTAGAGAATAAAAAATTAATTTGTGAAGTTAAAAAGAAAAACCAAATAAAAAATATTGAAACCCAAAGGTTAAATAAAAACGGTAAATTAATAGATGTGTCGCTATCTGTAACTATGGTAATGGGAGAAAAAAAGAAATTCATAGGGTATCTGATAATATACAGAGATATTTCTCATGAAAAACAAATTAGTAATGAGTTGCAAAAACGCTTTGAAGCAATACAAGACGCATACAAAGAACTGGGGTTACAAAAAAGATATTTAGATTACATGTCAGAAATTCTTGAAGTCGCCACTTCAAATGAAAGCAGCACCAAAGATTTAGAAAAAATCATTGTAAGCGCTTTGTCTCTTTTAACAAAATGTGATTGTGCAACCTTGAGGCTCTGCGATAAAGATCAAAAATCTTTGAAATTAAAATGTTCATTTGGGGTAGATTCAAATTGGAGTAGCAAAGATAAAATAGATATAAAAAATAGTATTGCGTATGACGCATATGTAAAAAAAAGAGCAATAATTTTAGAAGATGTTGACAACTATAGAAAACACCAAGGAATAAATTTGTTAAAAACACATAATATAAAAGTCCAAATATTAATTCCGCTTTTTGTCAGGGACCATTTTCTCGGATCAATAAGCCTTTATGCCACAAATGCAGCCAAATTTAGACTTATAGAGACTAGTTTCTTAGAAAAAATGGGCAAGCAGTGTTCCTTAGCACTATTTACAATTCAACAAGATTGAAATACAACAATCCCCTAAATTAACAGCCTGCTCTTTACCAAAAGTGCTTTTTTAAGTAAGATTCACTTATGTTAAAACGATTTCTCCCTCACAAAGATGTTGGGTTGTGGAAAAAATTAGGGTTTTGGCTAATAATTGGAATTACTGGGCTTGCCTGTTTAGGAATAATAAGCCTGGCAGCATTAATAGCCTTTTTATCAATTGGCCTGCCCAATGTAAATAATCTAGAAAATCTTAATGCAGATCAGTCCACACAAATTTTTGACCGTGAAGGCATACTTCTTTATACAATTCATGGTGAAGAAGATAGAGAACAAGTAGATATAAATGATATTTCACAATATTTAATTGACGCAACAGTTGCACTTGAAGATAGTGATTTTTGGGTTCACAACGGTTTCGATCTTATGGCAATAGGAAAAGCTGGATTACATGAGGTGTTTGGAATTGGAAACCCGCGAGGAGGGTCCACATTAACACAACAGTACGTTAAAAATACTTTTTTATCGTCAGAAAGAAGTTATGTGCGTAAAGCAAAAGAATTAATTTTAGCCCTAAGGTTAGAAAGGGCTTTTGAAAAAGAAAAAATTCTTGAACTATATCTAAACCGAATCCCTTATGGCAATAACGCATACGGTATAGAAAAAGCCGCTAATATTTATTTCGACAAATCAGCAGCAGAACTTACCTTAGGAGAAAGTGCCATTTTAGCATCTTTACCACAAGCACCCAGCAGATACAACCCCTATGGAGACAACCGTTATTCCCATCTTCTTAAAGAATTTACTGAAGAAGAACTAAAAAATCGTGTAATTGAAAGTGAATTTGATCTAAATACAGAAGAGTATGCTAGAGGAATAATTGGAAAACATGTAGAACTCAGCAATGGCAATAAAGTATATATAGCAGGACGAAGTGATCTCGCTTTAAAAAGCATGAACAAAAGAGGCTATATAACAGAAGAAGAATGGCAAGATGCATTAAATGAAATTCAATCACTTGAGTTTAATCAACCAGGGAACAGCCTAAAACATGCACATTTTGTTTTATACATAAAACAAATTTTAGAAGAGAAATATGGTAAAGATGTAGTAGAAAGAGGTGGTCTCAAGGTATACACATCACTTGATGAGAAATTACAATCTCATGCAGAAAAAACAGCAGAAGAAAAAGGAGAATCAAACGAAGAGCGTTTTGGGACAAACAACATGGCGGTATTAACAATTAATGCTAAAACCGGAGAAATACTGGCAATGGTAGGGTCAAGACTATACAACATGGAAGAAATCGACGGTAATGTAAATGTGGTTTTCAGACCACGACAACCAGGGTCTTCTTTTAAACCAATTGTGTATGCACAGGCATTTTACAACAATTACGCGCCTGGGAATGTGATCTATGATGTTCCTACAAAAATTGGACCAGATCAACCAGCAAATTATGATGGAAAATGGCAAGGCCAAATTTCAGTACGTCGAGGTTTGGCTCAGTCAAGAAACATCCCAGCAATAAAAGCTTATTTCCTTGCTGGAGAACAGGGACCTATTATAAAGCTGGCAGAAAAAATGGGAATTAGCACCTTAAATAAAAATCATAGCTATGGTTATCCTTTAGCCCTTGGTGCTGGGGAAATATCTTTATCTGAAATGGTAACAGCGTTTGCAACATTTGCGAATGCAGGTAAAAAACCTGAGTTAGTCTCTATTTTAAAAGTAGAAAATGCTGACGGAGACATTTTAGAAGAATGGAAAGCAAAAGAATTTGAAGAAGTATTAGACCCACAAATCGCATACTTAATAAACAGTATTTTGTCAGATAAAAACCATTCTGTTGGACCTCGCCTCTTTGTTGATGGGCATATAAATGCTGCTAAAACAGGTACTAGTACAAAAGAAAATAAAAAAGAATCAGGTGGTAGTAGTGTAAGACCTAGTGATGCTTGGACAATAGGCTATACACCAACCATAGTAACAGGTGTTTGGACAGGTAACACGGATGGTACAGGCCTTGGCTATAATGCAAACGGATATGATACAGCCTCTCCTATTTTTCAATCAATCATGGCAAAGGCCTTAGAAGAAAGAGCCACAGAACCTTTCCCTGAACCAAAAGGAATTAAACAAGTTCAAATAAGTTCAGCTTCCGGAAAATTACCTGGTCCAAATACACCAAAAAACTTTCTTATTACAGATATTTTCTCAAGTTTTTCAGTTCCAACAGAACAAGAAAAGTTATTTTTTGAAGTAGAAATTGATAAAATTTCCGGACTCCTTGCAACAGACTTCACACCAAAAGATGCAATTCAAAATGTAACCTTTCAGGCCTATGAACCAATTGCCCCACTTCTAAACTGGGCACAAGAAATTCAAAATTTTTACAAAAACGATAACTCAAGTCAATCATTAAAAGATATACAAATAGGGCTACCTCCATCAGAATATGACAACATTCACACAGCAGAAACAGCCTCTCAAGCACCAACAATTAGTATTATAGAACCAGTCACTCAAACAAAAATATCTCCAGGCAACACAAAAATAATAGTAGAAACAACAGCAAAAAATGGAGTTGAAATTATTGAATTTTACCTTGATAACGAAAGAAAGTTCTTTACAAAAACCGCCCCTTATAACGGATTTATAAACATATCTCGATTTTTACCAGAAGGCTCCCGTCATTTAATTGTTGCAAAAGTAGTAGACTCACTTGGCTATAGCTCACAATCTGCTATAGAAATTAAAATTGGATCAAAAGAAAAAAATAGTACAGAATAACAAAAACAAAAAACCTCAGCAGGCTTGGCAAATCTGCTAAAAAATGTTATAATACCAAGAAAGAAAAACAAAAATGGACTACACTAAAGAAAAATTAGAGGAGCTTAGGCATCGATGGACAACGCCAAGAGGAAAAAAACTTATAAAGCTAATCAAGGAATCTCGTTGTTATTTAAGCCCTGTTCTTTTCAAGGGGAAAATTAATCACTTCCCCGGAATTAATGATCCAGAACTACAAGACGGAGTAGATCTACGTGGCGCACCGTTATCTGGTTTCGATTTTAGAGTACCAATTCAAGAAGACGAAGGTGGTTTTTCAGAAGAAATCGCTATTCTTTCAGACATTCATCTGGAAGGTGCCATACTCAAATATTGTAATTTTCAAAATGGAAAAATTCATGATTGTTTTTTTGAAGACGCAGACGTTTCCCACACAGAATTCAAAAGCGCCACAATAAGCAATTGCTCTTTTCAGTCAGCTAATTGCAACGGAATAAATTTTCATGGAGCCAAGATAATAAATTGTAATTTTATCGATGCTCATATTAAAGATATGACATTAGATGCAACTATCGTCGATCCAAAAACAAATTTTGGAAAAACCTTAAAATCGGAAAAGGAGGGACATTATCATTTTGCATCAATAGAATACAAACAAATCAAACAAGTATATAAAAACTCCAGCTTACATGCTATTGCAGATGAGTATCATTATAAAAAAATGGTAGCAAAAAGGAAATTATCTCCTATAACTAGTGTAAAATATTGGACAAATTATATTTTTGGAGACCTACTTTGTAGATATGGCACTTCTTTTACAAGAGTCCTTTTGTGGTCAGCACTCATCATAACAAGCTGTGCATTTATCTTGAGTGGACCAAACAAATTAATCTATGACAGCACACCTATTCACGCTAGTTTTCTTGATTCTCTATATTTCAGCATCGTTACTTTCACAACCTTGGGATATGGAGATTATCATGTAATGGGGCCTATGCGATTTATAGCTGCCGGTGAAGCCTTTGTTGGAGCAGCTCTAATGGCGTTATTTACCGTTATAGTTGCCAGAAATCTTATCAGAGATTAGTATTAAAATATGAATACTAAAATCCAAGAACTTCTTCACGAACTGGAAAAAACTAGAGAAATTTATTGGAACATTACACCAGAAGTAGGAAAGTTTCTTAGTAACTTCATTCAAAAAAATGATTATAAAACTGTGCTAGAGATAGGTACATCGAATGGTTATTCAGGCATATGGCTTGCTGAAGCTCTAAATCACACAAAAGGTGTGCTTTACACAATAGAATCAAATTCAAAAAAACGATTCCCTTTAAGCCAAGCAAATTTTGCAAAATCAGGCCTTTCTAATGTCATTCAAATTTTAGGCCATGCACCAGAAGCAATCCCTGACATGCCAAAAACATTTGATATGGCTTTCTTTGACGCCACAAAATATGAACACATAGATTATTTCAACACACTCAAAGATAGAATCACCCCAGGAGGAACTATTATAACAGACAACATTAACTCCCATAGAAAAGAATTAACTCCATATATAGAAAACATAAACCAGGAACCAAACTGGACTTCATCAGAAAAATCAATTGGAACAGGCCTTTTAATTAGCAGAAAAGCCCTCTAAAAAATTCTTAACTTCACTCAAGCTCTTTCCTCTATGGCTAATCAACGCTTTTTCATCAGCACTTAATGCAGAATAAACCTTATCCAAACCATCAGGTAAAAATACAGCGCTAAGAGGTAACCCATCTTTTAACGGTCCTTGTAAGTCTTTAGTAATAACCCCTCTCGTTTCTCTTTCAAAATGATGTCTTTGATTATCAAAAACAAGACAAGCATTGCAAACAAAATACGCAGCCCTATTTTCCTCTCTATCCATCCTGTTCATAAAATAATCCATCCATTCTTTATCACTGGCATTTTCTCCAGCCCCCCAACGCCTACTCTTAACCCCCAATTCTCCAGGAAGAGCTTCCAGTATGACTCCAGAGTCCTCACCAAGAGACATCATCCCTGTTTTTGCAGCATAGTAAGAAGCTTTTTTAAAAGCATTGTCCTTAAAAGTTTCACCATCTTCAACAAAATCAGAATCTTCAATTCCAAGATCTTTCAAAAACACAAACTCAAAAGCCAAACCATTAAGCACTTCCAAAATTTCGTGGTATTTTCCTGGATTTTTGGTCGCTATCAGTAATTTTTTCATATTTTTGGATTTTCCACTTAGTATTTTTCTTAGCAAAATCATAATTAAACACCCAACCTTCTGCCTCCATTTCTACCTGTATTTTTGTTCTGGCTACACGAGAAATTTCCATCTCATCAGCTTCAAAATAATCACAAAGTCTATCACTAACATTTTCATTCAAATCTCTACGTTCAGTAGCGTTCAAATCACGCGAAAAACTAACTTCATTCTCACAAACAGTAGGATATCCCCTGGCAATCCTATCAAAATTAAAACCTAAATCAAAACTAAACACTATATATGAAACAACCATTACAAAAACGAACACAGGTGACACAAGTAAAAAATGCTTCCACTTATCAACAAAATCATAAAATTTTTCTTGTCTTTCCATTCTACGTTGATTAGAAAATAATTCTTTTTCTTCTTCTTCACGCATTTCTTTAACAGCTTCAACAAAAATCTTAGCAGGATCATTAGATCCAGTAGCTTCCTTAGATACAACTGGAGTTTGTCTTTCCGGCACAGGTTCTACTTCTATAGCAAAATCTTTACGGTCAATTCTTC
Source organism: uncultured Candidatus Peribacteria bacterium (assembly GCA_964406295.1). Classification (GTDB taxonomy): domain Bacteria; phylum Patescibacteriota; class Gracilibacteria; order UBA1369; family LOWO2-01-FULL-3; genus CAYORB01. The sequence goes on from CAYORB010000004.1 coordinate 24,506, forward strand.
CCGAAATATCCATTTTTAAATTGAGCTTTAAAATTTCTGGAATATCAATACTCTCTATATCTCTCAGCCTAGCAAAAAAACCACTCAATTCGCCAAAATACACACCTTGTCCATCATCAGTCTCGCCAAACAAAAGAAAATGCGCTCTTTTCAATACACGATAAATCTGCGGACCAATTGTCCCATCAGTCATACCTAAAACGGTCATTACATCACCATCAGCAACTTCTTCAAAAAACTTCAATCTTAAAATCTCTCGTTCTTCCATGGAAAGTTTACCAAACATATTTTTTGCCTTCGCCATCAATTCCTCCTTATCTGCCTGCTTAGAATCTTCTTCTGAATCAAAAACAACACCTTGAGTACTCATAGGATTATTAGCCAAATAACTCCAAATACGAGATTTAGCTAAAGAATAAAGCCAAACCGCATATCCAACATCAGTAGGCGCAACTTGAATTTGTCCAAGCGCATCCAAAAAAGTCAATCGAACAATCTTATCTACTTCTCCTATATCACCTATTCTTCTTCGTACATATTTATAAAGTGCCGAAAAATTAGAATCAAAAAGTAATAAAAACTTCGTGCTATCCCCAGCTTTCATTTGTTCAACACATTGCCTTTCAACGTATAAATCCATAATAGCCCATTAATTCCAGGACTGAATTATAACAATAAATCATAAATTGTAAAGCCGGAAGTTCCAGGATAATTGAGCCATTTCCCCTCTGGTATACCACTTTTTATTAACAAAATCTTCTGTTAATAAAGATTCTTTATTAGCCCAATAAACATAGGAGTCATACCAGGGGCTAGAAGTTTTAAGATTAATTTCTGAAGCATCTATCAACATTTGCAAAGCTCTTAAATTTCTAATCCGAACACTAGGATCATTCCCTTGTAAATCACATTCTTTCCCAATCGCAACTCGACAAAATTCAGCCGCTTGTCCATAATTTATAACTTCATATGGTTTAAAAACATCTAGATTTTGACCATAATCCATGTTCAATCCTAATTCAAAAAGACCATAAACAGATTCAGTAAAACCTTCCCCTTCTCGCACGTCCTTAAAAATATCAGTTTCTATTTGAGGTTTAACCAAAACAAAGGCTTTATCACTATAAGTAGGAACCATATAAACATCTTCATCAAAACCAGAATCCAAATATTTCGAATTAGGAATGGGGTCAACTTCTCCAGGAGTACGCGAAAACTCAGTTGGTCCCCGAGGAGCCTGAACACTAACGTTAAAATAATTAGCAAAACTTTGTGCTAAAGTTGACGTTTCAGGATATCCTTCCGCCACATTACATCCATTAAAACGAATAGTCGCATTTTCAGAAAAAATATCTGCCGGCAATTCATAAATAGACGCTGCCACATAAATTTCATTCAATAAAGGATCGTTGGCGTATAAACCTCCGTTCACATTTGCCGCTTGATTCACATAAAGCCCAACATTATTACCATGTCCAAAGTATTCCAAATGATCTATTGCACCTTTTATAGAAACAAAATCTTTCATTGCAGAAATAAATTCATCACCATTTGCCACATGATAATCCTGACTAGGCACTTCTTTCTTATAAGTCTCCGCGGCTTTAATAAACATCCCTCCGGAAGTCCCTCCTTCCCCCACAATTACTAAAACATTTCTTTGCACAGGTTCAACCACTTCAATTTCTTCTTCAACATCAACCACCTTTGTTTCCACAGGCGGTCCAACAGAACAGCTTAAAAACATAAGACTAAGCCCCACAATAATAAATAAAAACCTATTTTTTCTTTCTTTTTTCTGCCTTAATTTTTTCATATTTATCATAAAATTCTGACCCAACATCACCAAAAAAACCAGCTGTTTTTTTCAAACTAAACAGAATTTTTCCCTTCACAGTATCAGTTTTTTGCTTCTTTATACCCTTGTCCCCAGCGCTTTTCATCTTTTTAAACCCTATATCCAACACATCATCAACCAAAGCCTGAAAATGAGCCATCCCCCTCCCCAATGATTTTGCTATAGATTTCTTTTTTGCCATAACAAATATAACTAAATAATAAGTGAAATCAATATAGCATGAATTTTATTGCCAGACGTAAAAGAGTAGAAAATTATATGAAATAAGCCTACATAAGTAGGTGTTTGAATAATTTCTGCGGTTGAATTCAAAGATGCATCTCAAATAACTTTCTGGTGGAGATGCGGGGAGTCGAACCCCGGTCCAGAGATGAGACCCTGCTGCTTCTACAATCATGTTCCATCTTAAATATTTCATCACTTGGAATAAAAGTTGGACAGAAAACGCCAAGTGCCTAGCCTTTTGAAATTTCGTAGCTATCAGGTAAGACAGACCTGGTAACTACTAACCTGCTAAATTACGCCTGTACAGCTCAGCAGGTGTCGGAAGTACAGACGAAGCCCGAAAATATTCAGGCTGTAAACACATAGTTAGGCAGCTACAGGAACTGGACGCAAAGCGCCAGCGTACTGAGCTAGATAAGCAAATGTGTTTTCAGATGTGTTTTTAGCACTTAATTTGCGCTGGACGGATTATGGTGGGACAGCGCGACCACCAGATTGCAACAAACAGAACCTAAATCATCCTGTCGAATACCAATACATCCCCATGTTTCAAAGAGCATATACATTAAACATTAAAACACCACATAAGTCAATCTATTCCGCAAGAATAAGCCCTTATTTCTTCTTTCCTCCATGTTTCGCTTTTTCACTCAAAGCTTCTACGCTAGACTGTAGTCCTCTGAACCAGTCTGTTCCAAGTTCTTTCATATTAATTCTCAAACGACTACCCACAATTTGCCAATTTGGATTGTATTCAAGTAAATTCACAATATTAGCAGGTTTCACAGAACCAGACATATACAAAACTATATCTTTTTCCTTACTCATAGCCACAGTTTCAGCTTTCACGTTAATTAACCCAGCTTTTTTCGCCCAGATTTTCAGTCCTATAATTTTAAATAAATTATTAACTTCCCGTGGCATCTTTCCATAATCATCAACAAGATCTTTCTTAATTTCAGCCAAATAATCAAGAGTATCAGCAGATGAAAGTCTTTGATATTCATTAATTTTATCCTTTGAATCAGCGATATAAACATTCGGAATATAAGCGGGTAAAGGCAATTCTACAGAAACATCCTTTACTTCTTCCTCTCCTTCAAGCACTCGTCCAGCCTTTAAGTCTTCCACAGCCTTATTTAACATTCGCATAAAATGCCCAACACCAACCACATTAATAACACCATGTTGATTCGCACCTAAAATATCTCCAGCACCACGGATTTCTAAATCCTTCATAGCAATTTGAAAACCACTACCTAAATCTGAAGCTTCAACAATAGCCCTTAATCTCTTCTTTGCATCCAATTTCAAGCGCTGTCCGTGATACAAGAAATAGGCATAAGCCTGTTTTTTTCCACGACCAACGCGACCTCTCAACTGATAAAGCTGTGACAAACCAAATCTTTCAGCGTTATTTACAATCAAAGTATTAGCATTCGATAAATCTATACCATTTTCAATAATAGTTGAACTAACTAAAACATCATATTCATGGTTAGTAAAAGCCATAATTCTTTCCTCAAGATCACCAGCTCCCAACTTACCATGGGCAACCCCAAACCTAGCTTCAGGAATTAATTCTCTCAGTTTATCTGCAAAACTATCAATAGTTTGAACACGATTATGAAGAAAATAAACCTGCCCACCTCGTTCAACTTCACGCAAAATAGACTCTCTCACTAAACTTGGGGAATATTTTCTAACCTCTGTAATAACAGGCAACCGCCCATAAGGAGGGGTTGTAATAGTTGTAATATCTCGCAAATTATTTAGACAAATATTCAAAGTTCTAGGAATAGGTGTAGCTGTTAAAGTTAAAATATCAACCTCCTTACGCATTTCTTTTAATTTTTCTTTTTGCTTCACACCAAACCTTTGTTCTTCATCAATAATAACCAAACCTAGATTTTTAAATTTAATATCAGACTGCAACAATCTATGTGTTCCAACAATTACATCCATCTCACCTTTACTTGATTTCTCAATAATTTCTTTCTGTTGTTTGGCGGTACGAAATCGACTAAGCATTTCAACACGAACATTAAATTCGCCCATTCTTTTGCTAAAAGATTTATAATGCTGATCCGCCAAAATCGTAATAGGCGAAATCACAGCAACCTGTTTCCCACTTTTAACAGCCTTAAAAGCAGCACGCATAGCAACTTCAGTTTTTCCAAAACCAACATCGCCACAAATCAATCTGTCCATAGGTTCAACTTTCTCCATATCAGATTTAACATCATTAATCGCTTTGATTTGTCCTGGAGTTTCATCATAAGGAAAGGTCTCAGCAAATTTAACTTGTTCTTCGGTATCTTTAGTGAATTTATGCCCTTTAGCAGCACGTCTTTCAGCATACAGTTTCAAAAGTTCTTTCGCTATTTTTTGAGTCTCCTTTTTAACCTTACTAGTCATAGTGTTCCATTCTGCACTACCCAACCTGGTTAGTTTAGGCATCATTTCTTCTGAACCTATATATTTATTAACCTTATCTGCCTGATCAATAGGCACAAACAATTTATCATTTTCCGCATAAGCCAATTTTAAATACTCCTTTGTAATCTCATCAACAGTCTTTTGATCAAGCCCCATAAACTTAGCCACACCATGATCAGCATGTACAACATGATCCCCCGCCTTCAGACTTGTTAAAAAATCATTAAAAATATTCTGACTACTCGAAGCACGTTTCTTCTCTCTCAAAAAACTAACATCACCGTCTGTAAGCAAGTTTATTTTTTGAACAGGCGCCTGAAATGATTGTGGAAAAACATCATCCTTTTGAACATCAATTACAAAAACTGAAGAAGTTTTGAACGTTTTTTCATCAATTCCTTGCTTAAAGGGTATTGCTTGATCCGCAAAAAGACCTCTAATTTCATCAATATTCTTAGTAAAAAAGATTGTTTTCCATCCTAGTTTTATCTTGTCTCTTAGACTATTAGCAAAATCATAAGCAGTTCTAAACTTTAATATAGACAAGAAATGTACATGCATGTGATTAGCCACATCGTCATTAAAAGCAGAAAAGGAAATAGTCCTACATTGACTACTCGCCGCCTCCATAAACTCATTCCATGCCCTATAATTATCATCTAAAACATCTACTTCATCATCAATAACAACACCTTTATCACTTAAAACATCTAAAATATTTATTTCCTCCTCATCATATTCAATAGGAAAAATAAGCAAAGAGTTATGCTCATTAAGCTCTTTAGTATAATTATCAACATCTAGCTCAACTATCTTCTCTATTTCCTCAAAAGCCACATCAATACGCCATATAGAATCAGTATTAATAGGACAAATAAACAAAGAGTCTCCACGTTTATAATACTCTCCCTTCTTTAACTTATAATCCTCAGTCATCTCATATCCAATAGAAACAATAGACTCTATTGCTTGAACAGAATTGAATTCAGCACCTTTTTGAAATTTAGTACTTCCCTTTTCCAAAACTTCAACATTAGGACCATAATCTGTAATAGAATCAAAATTAGTTATAAAAACAGCCCCCTCTAACAACTTCATCCTCAATATAAACTCAAGTAACTCTACTGATTTAGCTCTCTCAAAATCAGCATTCGTGGGAAAATTCAACATCTCATCACTACGCCTTTTATTATAAATAAAAACCTTGTTATTCCCCCATATTTCCATAGCCTTTTTAACAGCATTTTGCATCTCTCTATCAGATACAATCCAAAGAACATTAGTCTTTTCATTACCTTTAGACCTCAAAATATCACTAAGAAGCATCGCTTTTGACGAAGCGTTTCCTCCTCCTGAAAAAGTAACATTCCCCCTCTCATTAAAAAGAGTCGTAGAACCTTTTAGCTCTTCTTTTGGGAAATAAGAAATTATATTTCGCATCAAATTTTTAATGGCATTATTATATATACGTAACCGTCTTTATCTACAGGTTTTATCACAGCAGGAGAGGTTGTATCATTAACAATTAACGCAATCTTCTCCTCACTAATATGTGTAAGAACATCTAATAAATACTGAGCATTCAATGATATCTTATTATTATCACCTTTAATTTTAATTTCAAGCTCAGCTTTCTCTTCTCCAATTTTCGTTTCTTCTGAACTAACAAGCATTTTCCCTTCATCCGTTACAAGTAATTTCACACTGTTATTATTCTCTCTAGCAAACAAACTAACACGCTTTAATATTAATGATAAGTCTTCTACAGAAACCTCAACAACAGTTTTCTCTCCTGAGGGTATAATCTTCTGATAATCTGGGAATTTACCATCTATAAGCCTAGAAACTAATTCTACCCCATCGACTTTAAACAAAATCTGATTTTTCGCAATATTAATATCAACCTTTTTTGATTCCGCTTTATTAATTATTTTTGCTAACTCAGACATAGTCCTAGCTGGCACTATACAATCAAATTCATTATCAATTCCATTTTCTAAAAGTAATTCTTTTTCAGCCAAACGATAGCTATCTGTAGCCACTAATTTCATTTTCTTACCATCTCCTTTTATAAAAATACCAGATAAAACAGGTCTCGATGTATTCAAAGAAGCAGCAAAAACAGTTTCTGTTATAGCTCCATGCAAATTATTAACATTAACCTCCAATTCACACCCCTTTTCAACCTTAGGGATAAGAGGAAATTCATCTGCATTAATACCTTTTATTTTAGTTGTAGAAGAATCTGAATTAACACTTAAATCAACACCATTTACAACATTTAATTCAACTTTTTCATCTTTCAAAAGCGAAACATATCCTGTTAAAAGCTTAGCAGGTACAGTAATAGCACCTTCAGTTCTAATATCAGCATTGATAGAACAGCTAATAGCAATCTCTAAATTCGTAGAAGAGAAATACAAACTTTTCCCTTCAGCCTTTAACAAAATATTATTCAAAACTGCTAAGGTATTATTGGGATTTATTGCCTTATTAACAATATTAATCGCATACTCCAATTCTCTTTGAGCGCAAAAAAGCTTCATACATCAAATTAATTATCTTGCCCAAAACCAGTATATGTATATTACAAATCAAAACAATAGATTTTTTCATTTGAACATATATACATACTAAGTTTTAAAAGAATATATATAAATAATTTAAATACTGTAGTATTAGGGGGTTCACAAAAAGAATAAAATATTGTATTACAATAAACACTAGATATAACCTGTGTTTAAACCAAAACCTTTCATTAACAATAAAATAAGTGCGTTGAATTGTTTAAAAACTGTTTAAAAGTTGTTTAAAAGGGAGTAGTATTAGCCAGCAATTCTGCAAAACTTATAAAGAAATAAACATGACATTCTGGAATATATTAATATTAATAACAACATGCGGCTTAGGCTTTACTACAAGCGCTTTTTTGTTAAAAAATAGAAAAATAATTGATTTTTCAAAAAAAGCTAAAGACGCTGAAAACATGAAAGAGAAAAGCAAAGAAGACGCTCTCAAAATTATTAAAGAAACAAAAGAGCGTGTTCAAAAGAGGAGAGAAAATATAAAACAATTCATAAAAAATAAAGAAGGAAGAATTTCTAAGCTTGAAGAATCACTTAAACAAAAAAGTGCCTCTTTAAGAAAAAAGGAAGACCGTAACAATGATGTGAAATTAAAATTAGCCTCGTATAAAGAAGAAACACAGAGTTTAGAAAACAGTATAAAAAGAACGAATGAAACAGTTTTAGAAAATTTATCAAAAAAAACAGGTGAATCAGCATCTAAAATAAAGGAAAACTTACTAGAGCAGTCTAAAAAAGAATTAGAATTAGAAAATGCTGAGAAGTTATCAAAAAGAGAAGAGGTGTTAAAGGAAGGTGTTGACAAAAGGGCTAAAAAAATATTAATAGAAGTTATACAAAGAGTTTGTTCTTCAACATCTGTGGAGAGAAGAGCTGTCAATATTAATGTTCCAAAAGATCATATAAAAGGAAAAATTGTTGGGAAAGACGGTAGAAACATTCTTGCTTTTGAAGAATCTATTAACGTAGATATTATTTTTAATGACATGCCGAATAATATTAGTATTTCAGCATTTAATTTAGTTGATAGAAGAATAGCTGAAGTAGCTATGTTAAAACTTGTTAAAAACAAAGGAGAGATAACACCTGAACTTGTAAAGAAGCTTATAAAAGACGCAGAAAGAGATACTGATGAAGAATTGTATAAGATAGGAAAGAACGCAATTGAGAAAATGAAGATTAAAATTGAAAGCAAAGAGCTTATTAGAACAATAGGACGATTACAGTATAGAACAAGTTATGGTCAAAATATTATGAAGCACTCAATGGAAGTGGCCTGGGTTTGTAGAATGCTAGGTAGTGAAATAGGACTTAACGAAAAAACTTGTTTAAGAGCGGGTTTTTTACACGATATAGGTAAAGCTATTGATCAAGACCCTAATGTAAAAGATTGTCATGATCAACTTTCTAAAGAAATCATGGAAAAATATGATTTTTCAGAAGAAGAAGTTCATGCAGCCTGGGCACATCATGACGCAGTTCCAATAGAAACAGCAGAAGCATTATTGGTAAAAGCGGCAGACGCTGTTTCAGCCTCTAGACCAGGGGCAAGACAAGAATCTTTTGAGAAATATATAGAAAGAATGAAAGACCTTGAGAGAACAGCAAAAGAATTTAATGGTGTAAAAAGAGCCTTTGCAATTTCAGCAGGAAGAGAATTACGTGTAATAGTTGATTCTGATAAGGTTAATGATAAAGGTTTATACGGGTTAGCAAAAGACATGGCGGGAAAAATAAAGCAGGAAATTGTATACCCTGGGAAAGTAAAAGTTAATGTTATTAGAAAAACTAAACATACAGAAACAGCTCGTTAATTTAAATATTTATGGAAGATAATAAAAAGAAAAAAATATGGGACAAGGTGTTAATGGGAGCTGTGATTGGTGGTGCCATAGGGTCTGTAGTTGGAGGAACAGTTGCACCAAAAGCAGTAGAAAAAAATAAAAAGAAACCAGAAAAATTCTTAATTAAAATATTAAAAAAAATCTTAAAAAAGAAGCCGAAAGTAAAGAAGATACCAAATGAATCATCTTAATAAAAAACTACTTAGCGCTATAATTACAGGAGTTGTTGCAGGGGGGATGCTTGCAGGAGCCACGACTTTTATTAAAATATCAATACACGGAAAATATTTACCAAACACAGTTCTTGCAGGTATAGATTTTTCTTATAAAACAGAGGGGGAAGCAAAAAACATATTGAAATCTAAAATAGAAGATTATTACCAAAATAGTATTGAATTTAAACTAAAAGATCAAAATATAAACCTTTTAATCAAGGATCTTGGTATAGAAATCCTTTGGGAAGATTCTATTGATGTTTTAGAAAAAACAGATTCTAGTAAAATTAACCTATTAAACCTTTTTAATATAAACAAACAAAAAAGGGAAGAATTAGGGCTACTGGTTAATATAGACTCAAACAAGCTCGTTTCTACAATAGAGAAAGCGTTTAATTTAGAAGAACTAAAACCACAATCTGCAAGTTTTTACTTTGAAAAAAGTAAGCTCAGTATAAAGGATCAAAAAAACGGGGTAGTTTTAGTTAAAGAGGATTTAATAAAGGATGTTAAAAAAACGATAAAAAGTCTTAAATCAAATGTTATTAATATTAAAACTAAAGAAAAAAAAGCAAATCTTAGTAAGGTTGATTTAGAAGCTCAAAAAGAAGAGATTGTAGGAAAATTAGCTAAAAAAATCACACTAATAGATCCTATTTATGTTGACAATTGGCATATATCTTTAGAGGACAATTTAGACTGGGTTGAATTTGCGCAAGAACAGACAATTGAACTGCCATATTTAAAAAAAATAAAACTTAACAAACCAATAGAATCTATAGAGGGAGATAGAAGTATTGTAATTAAAGTAAAAGATGATAAATGGAATCTATATGTTGATGAGAAAATTTCAAAATGGCTAGACAGAAAGAAGGAAAATATTTCCATTAAGTATGATGAAGATGGAGAGATTCTCATAGAAGGAACTGGGGTGAATGGAAGAGAAATTAAAAGAAAACTTTTTAAAGAAGCATTTGAACTAGCCGTTAATAACAACATAGACGAAGTATTAATTCCTGTTGCAGATATAGAGTCAGAATTATTTATTTCAGAGGATTTAAAAAGAATTGGTATAAAAGAACGCATATCTCAGGGCTACACTTCGTATTATGGATCACCAAGAAACCGTGTACATAATATAAAAACAGGAGCATTAAAATTTAATGGATTAATAATTCAACCGGATGAAAAATTTTCATTCAATACAAACCTTGGTGCTGTAAATGGTAGTACAGGTTATAAAAAAGAACTTGTTATAAAACCAGAAGGAACAATTCCAGAATTTGGTGGTGGAATATGTCAGGTTTCAACAACAATGTATAGAGCCGTTCTTTATGGAGGGTTGCCAATCAACAGCCGAAGACAACACTCCTATGCTGTTTCATATTATTCACAAGTTGGTGGACATGGATTGGATGCAACAATTTACATTGGGGGGCAAGATTTAATATTTACAAACAACACAGGGTATCCAATTTTAGTTCAAACATATATAATAAATGATTATGAACTTTATATTAATTTCTATGGAACATCAGATGGACGAACGGTTGAATTGGAAGGCCCAAACATTTATGGACACACAAACCCAGGGCCAACACAGTATATAACAACAAAAAAGCTCAATGCAGGAGAAAGTAAAAATGTAGGAAACGCACATGGAGGATTTACTGCAGATTGGCAATATACAATCACTGACGCTGAAGGAAATTCAAATACTGAAACGCTTCATACAGTTTACAAGTCTGTACCAAAAAAAGTTTGGGTTGGAGAAGACACTGTTTTAGAAGAAAGCGTTCAAGACTAATTCTTTTTTAAATTGTTAATAGTCCGAAGTAAATCTTTAGCTTCATGGTAGTTTGAGTCCGATTTAAGTAGATTTTTTAGTAAAACCTTAGCTTCTTCTACGTTATTAAGATCAAGTTGTAAATTAGCAAGAAAGAATAGATTGTCTAAATTTTCGTTATCAATCACCAAGGCCTTATTTAGAGCTATAACAGCATGATTAACACGTCCAAGCGCACGATAAACCTGGGCTAAACTAACAAAACGCTGAGGCCTGGAATCATCGATTTCAACAGCCTTCTTATAGGCATCTAAAGCTTCCTCAAAATTAGACTGTTGATATAAGGCAAGTCCAAGATGACTGTAATGTACGGGGTCATTCGTTGCTATAGAAAGTTGTTTAAATAAAGCGGAAGCTGCACTAAATAATTGTTTTTTTAAATACAAAACAGCTAATTTATGTTGAGTTTCTTGGTGAAACTCATCTAAAGCTAAAGCTTGAACAAAAGATTTTACAGCTTCATCTTCTTTCCCACGATTTAATAAAAGCTGTGCACGTTTACACAAAGCTTCAACCTCACCTTGGACATCACTGGAAATTTTTTTAGAAACTTTAATAGGATTATCTTTATTTTCTATTGCTTCTTCTTTTTTTGAAACTTTCAAACCTTGTTTTTTCAAAAACCAAGCTCTTCTAAAAAATATAATAAAAACCGTTAATAAACTAAAAAATATTAAAAGATAAGTCCACATTTATATTAGTTTTTAAGTTTTAAATCCTCAACATCAGAAGCATTTAAGGTGTAAACATCACCAGATTCAGTTGCAACCTTAATTTTCTGATTAAGTATATCAACAGCAAAAACCTTTACTCTTTCCTTAGCCTTTAGTTCACAATTTTTTTTCACTGAAACTATAGATCCGGCTCTAGGCAAACCTTTTCTTAAAGACTTGTAAGCATCAACTTCATATTTCAAACAACAAAGCAGTTTTCCACAGGTACCAGAAAGCTTTGAACTTCCTTTGTTTTCAAGGCCCTGAATCCTTACCATTTCCATATTAATACTCTCTAATTTCCCCAACCAGGTACTACAACATAAAGATCTGCCACATTTTCCATAACCACTAATCATTCTAGCCTTATCCCTAGGCCCAATTTGTTTAAGATGAATTTGTTTTTTAAGTGTTTTTGCAAGTAACTTAACCAGTTCTCTAAAATCTACCCTATCTTCAGATGTAAACATAAAATGAACAGAACTACCATCAAAAGAATAACCGGTACGAAAAACAGACATATCTAGCTTAAGATCTTTAATAATAGAATTACATTTTACCATTGCAGATTTAGCTTTATCTATATTTCCATCAACTCTTTGAATATCATTTGCTGTCGCTTTTCGTAAAATTTTAGAAGTAAAAACAACATCATCAGCCTCAACAGCCTCACGATCAACATATTTTACAACCCCATATTCTTCTCTATCGTCTTTATCTTTAAAAATCACCTCATCACCTTCAACAACAGATGTTTTATCAGAAAAAGGAATTTCAATAACATCACTAGAATACGCTGATTTTATACCAATAACTTTTGTGACCATCATAAACTCAACATTAAATTTTCCAGAACCAAACGAGAATTAACATTTTGCTTCAGAAGGATACCAGCCTCATCAATTTTTGAAAGAGCTTTTATGTTTTTTAAAGAATTATCTGTCCCATTAATTAAACGTTTTCTAAATAAAATTAATAAAATATCAAGAAATTTTATTATATGGCCGCTATCTTCCTTTAGCATTTCATCAACGTACTCGAAGCGGCCCACCAAATCAGGCCTTTGCAACAGAATATCAACAGCCTCCATATCAAATTGGCTATATTCAGGCTTTTGAGTAGAAGAAAAACGCAGCACCCTGGTGCGCGATATTATTGTAGGAAGAACCAAACTTAAATTAGCCGTTGTTAGTATGAAAATTGTTTGAGAAGGAGGTTCTTCAAGTGTTTTTAGAAAAGAATTAGCAGCCGCAACGGTCATTCTTTCAATATTTTGAATCAAAAGAAATTTATAAGCTGCTTGTGGTGTAAGATTTACACCTTTAATTACAGTACGAATCATATCCACTTTTATTGCAGAACCATCATCAATAATTTCAACAATATCTAAATCTTTGATAGCATCTGGCTGAATAAATTTTGCAAAATCGGCAGCTAGTTGAAACTTTCTTATCCCCTCTTGCCCAACAAATAAATAAGCATGGGCTAAATTCCTTGAATTAAAATCAACCTTTAATTGTTTAAATTGCTCTTCGTGCATGTTTATAGTTTAGCCTGCCAAACCCTGCTTTGCCTTACTAGAAGATCTTTAGCATCATCAGGATTTTCCATTAATTCTTTTACAAATTTTTCAAGCCTAACTCGAGTTTGAGACCCTTTCACTAACAAAACATCACCTTTTTTTATTTCTTTTTTAAAAAACTCAGCAGCTTCAATTGGAGATTTAAATTTAAAAACAAGCGCAGCATTCATTCCTCTTTCGATAGCTTTGTCGGCAATAATACCTGCATCTTTCCCAACTGTTAAAAGAATATCTGCGACATCAGGTACTAATTTACCGATCATTTCATGCATTTCTTTTGAATGAACACCAAGTTCATTCATATTTCCAAGAACAGCAATTTTTCTATTATTTACAGCAACTTCTTTTAAAACATTTAAAGCTTCTTTCAAAGCAATAGGAGAAGAATTATAAGAACTATCTAAAATAACAGCTTCATTAATAGCTGAAATAACGCTCATTCTACCTGGAGGTAAAGCATATTTTTTTAAAGCAATAGATACTGTTTCAAAATCCATTCCCATTTTCAAAGCACAAATTAAAGCAGGAAGTAAAACATATACCTGATATTTTCCTAAAATCTGTGATTCCACTAAATGTTCTTTTTTATTAGCATGAAACACAAAACTCAGACCATCTATAGAACTTTTTATTGTAGAAGCAAAGTAATCCGCACTATTATCGCATCCAAAACCAATCCTCATATCTTTATCAAATTCATCATGGGCCTTTTTAAGGAAACTATTATCAATATTAAAAAGAGCAAAAGCACCTTTTTTTAAAGATCTCACAGCTTTTAATTTTTCATTACAAATATTTTCCATACTGGAAAATTGCCCATCATCAATGTGTACGGGACAAATATTGGTCATAACAACCATGTCCGGTTGTAGAATAGACATGAAAAAATCCATATCACCAGGCTTATCAACCCCGAGTTCTAAAAGCAAAACCTCACTATGATCACGCATAAAACTGTGAAGAAAACCTTTCAATAAATACCATGACCATTTAGTAGCTGAAGAAAAACCACTTTTAATATCTAAAATTGTAAGCAAAAAACCAAAATCACTGTTCAAATTCCCTTCATTCCTTTTAACCTTAAATTGAGAATTTAAAACAGTATAAATTGCATCTTTTGTACTGGTTTTACCAACAGACCCAACAACTGTGATAATTTTTCCACGGAATTTTTTCAGCCTTTTTTTAGCCATTATCTTTAATATCCATAGAACAAATTTTTTCAAAACACTCTTCATTTTTACCTTTAAATAGTGGCAGAAGACTATCATATAACAAGTAAATTTCCAATATTCACCAGAAGTGTATATAATCGAAACCACCTATAACTCTAATCCCTATGAAAAAGCTTATTTCAATCATTTTCGCAGCAGTAATGATATTTACCGCATGCCATCACAAAATAACTAACGAAACTATGCAAACAGAACCAAAAAAAGGAAACACAGTAGCAATTCTCCATACAAACATGGGAGATTTAAGCATGCTTTTATATACAGATGTGGCTCCAAAAACATCAGAGAACTTTATTAAATTAGCTAAAGACAAAAAATACAACGGAGTTAGTTTTCACAGAGTTATAAAAGACTTCATGATCCAAACAGGTGACTTCGAAAGCGGAAACGGAATGGGAGGCTATAGCCACAAAGGACCTGGTACGACTATATTAGACGAATTTGGAGAAGGTCTTGAACACGTCAAAGGGGCTGTTTCCATGGCAAACAGAGGCCCTCACACAGGAGGTAGCCAATTCTTCATAGTACAGGCAGAAGAAGGAACAATGTTCTTAGACGGGAAACATGCGATTTTTGGATATATATATGGAGGGCTAAACTTGGTAGATAAAATAGCAAACGTAGAAACTTCAGGTGCAGACATGCCAGTTGAGCCAATTATTATTGAAACTATTGAGATAAAAGAAGTATAAACGGAGACTCTATAAAAGACGATACAAAAAAAGAGCCCTATAACAGGGCTCTTTTCAATAGTTTTGTTAAACCTTAGGCCATTGCTTGATCTAGTACAGATTTGAAAACAACAGGCTCATTAGCTGCTAATTCAGCAAGCATTTTACGGTTCACTTCCATTCCTTTCAATGTCATAGCAGCAATAAAACGGCTGTATTTCACATCATGTGCCCTACAAGCAGCGTTAATACGTGCAATCCATAGTGAACGGAACGTTCTTTTCTTCAGACGGCGACTGGTATAAGCATTAGTTCCAGCTTTCATTACAGCGTTTTTCGCCGCTCGGAAGTTTCTACTTCTGAGACCTCTGAAACCTTTGGCTGCCTTTACCATATCGCGGTGCCTGCGGTGGGCTGTTACGCCTCTTTTTACTCTAGTCATCTTGAGTTATTTTAAGATCTAATAAATTAATTTATGCAGCGACAGATGCTGCTACAGGAGACTTTGGAGTTCTTACCTTTCCTGGCATCATTCTCCTAACTGCTCTTGTACGTGTTGAACATACTGGCATTCCATCGTCAAACTTAGCTTTTTGACCTTTTGATTTATTAGTCAAAAGATGTCTTTTACAAGCTTTTTGAACGAAAGCTTTACCCTTTCCATTAACCTTTACTCTTTTTTTAGACCCACTATGTGTTTTCTGCTTCATGTTTTATGATTTATTTGGTGTTAGTATCATTAGTAGCGTGTTCCCTTGTTTCTTCGGAGCAGTTTCTACCTTACAAATATCCTCTAGAGAATCTGCGAATTTTTTCATTTTTACAGTTGCAAGGTCTTTGTATATAACCTCTCTCCCTCTAAAAATCAATGAAACTTTTACCGAATTTCCTGCTTCCAGGAACTTTCTTGCTTGTTTTGCTTTTGTTTCAACATCATGATCACCAGTCTTAAAACCCATCCTAACACCTTTTACCTCTCTTTTTTTCTGCATTTTGCGGTGTTTGGTCTCAATCTTTTTCTGATGGTACTGATATTTCCCATAATCTAGGATTTTGCAGACTGGAGGATTAACATTTGGAGCGACTTCCGCCAGATCCAAATTCTTCTCTTTTGCGAGATCCATAGCTTTTTCAATAGCCATGATTCCCAGCTGTTCCCCTTCCGCACCGATCAAACGTACGGTCGGTGCAACAATCCTATTATTTACTCTTAGTTTTTTAGCTATGTGTTCAAAAGTTAAAAAAGCCCATGGATCATAAGGAAAACAGCCCTTGAAGTCAAGCCTAGCTTGGCATACAGTGGGCCCATTATGAAAAAAATAATAATACTAGGATCGACTGGAAATTTAGGAACGCAAACCCTAGATGTTCTAGAGAGACATAAAGATAAATTTGAAACAATAGCTTTAACCGGTTATACAAGGGGAAAACTGCTTGCCGAACAAGCAGTGAAATTTAATGTGGCAAAGACATATTTACAGCCAAATATAGATTTTTCTGAAGCAGATATTGTTATAAACCTATTATCAGGAATAGTAGGAATTGAACCTACAAAAACCATACTTAAACTAGGAAAGACACTTCTTTTGGCAAATAAAGAACCTTTAGTGGCCGCCGGAAAAGAAATCATGCCCCTGGCAAAGCCAGGCCAAATAATCCCATTGGACTCAGAGCACAACGCCATATTCGAAATCTTAAAAACCCACAAAGCTCCAATAAAACGATTAATAATCCCCTGCTCCGGCGGCCCATTCTTCGGCAAAACTTCAGCAGAATTAGCGTACCTGACAGCCAAAGACGCACTTGCCCACCCAAAATGGGATATGGGAGCAAAAATAAGCATAGAATCTGCTTCTTTGATAAATAAAGGACTGGAAATCGTAGAGGCACATTATCTTTTTGACATTCCATTGGAAAAAATCGAAGCTCGCATTCACAGAAAGTGTTTAATTCACGGCATAGTGGAATTCACTGACGGCAAAATCTTTGCATACAAATCAAAACCGGATATGCGAGAACACATAGAAAACGCACTTTTGCACATAGATAACGAAGAAAAATCGCACCCGGCCGTTGTAGAAATAAGCGCAGAAGAACTGGAGGCTCTCCCGCGCCCGGACCACAAAACATTCCCAGGAATTCATCTCGTATTAGAAGCTCTCAAGCAAGATCGCATCAAGGGATTTTTAGAAAAAGAAGAAACCATAATTGCCAATTTCTTAAAGGGAGATACAATGTTTTCTGAATTATTAAAAAGCCTTAAAAACACATAATCATGAACCACGTAATTATTTTAGCAGCAGGGCAGGGCCAAAGAATGGCTTCTAGAAAAGATAAAATGCTTCTTCTGGCGGCAGGAAAACCTGTTGTTTATTATACAATAATGGCTTTTAACGATCATGATAAGGTAGACAGTATTAGTATTATTGTTAACAAAAACAACGAAGACGAAATTAAAAAAATAGTTAAACAATATAATTTCCGTAAAGTAAAAAACTTTGTTATTGGAGGTCTGTTGAGACAAACTTCATTAGAAAAAGGAATTTCTCACCTTGAAGGAAAAGTAAAAGACTCAGATCTTGTGATTGTGCACAATGGGGCTAATCCTCTCCCGGATTATGAGGAAATAGGCCAGGCTATAGAGTTAGCAGAGGAACGTGGAGCTTGTATTGTAGGCCGAGCACTGTGTTCAACTATAAAAGAGGCAAATAAAACAAAGATTCTCAAAACTCATGATAGAGAGAATCTTTTAGCGGCTGAAACCCCTCAGATAGTAAAATTTAGCCTGCTTCAAAAAGGGCTTGAGCACGCCAAGTCTCATGGTCTGGAAGTAACAGATGAAGCTATGCTTATGGAGGTGATAGACCAGCCCGTTGCTTATATAAAATCTAGCGAAAACAATTTCAAAATCACGACTCAAGCTGATCTTTTACGTTTAAAAACGGTTCTTGGCGAAATGCCAGAAGATGTTCGCATGGGAATTGGACAGGATAGTCACGAATTCGAACCTGGAGAAAAAGGACTTACAATAGCTGGTGTTTATTTTGAAAATGAAAAGAAATTAAAAGCAAATTCAGATGGTGACGTTATCATTCATGCAATGTTTAACGCTTTTTCACAAGCACTTGGAGATAAATCTCTAGGGTTTTACGCCGATCCTATGTGTGAAAGAGGGATTAAAGACAGCAGTAAATATCTCGATGTCATTCTCAAAAAAATGCATAAAAAAGGATTTAAAATTAACAGCCTTGGTTTAATGCTGGAGTGCAAAACCCCAAAAATTGACCCCATTGTTGCTAAACTAAAAAAATCTCTCAGTAAAATACTTAATTTAGACGTAAATCGCATAGGAATAACGGCTACTACAGGCGAAAACCTCACAGCTTTTGGCGCAGGACTCGGCATACAATGTTTTGCTATCATTACTATGATAAAAACAGAAAAAGTTGCCAGTGGCACCTCCAAAGAAGGCAATATCTAACCTTTTTGAAGCTGGTCGAAAAGGAAGTGCAAAGTTTGGGCAATATCTGAGTGTGAGATTTTGATAGCGATTGTGTTTTCTCTAAAAATTACTATAAAAATGGTGTCCCCTAC
Source organism: uncultured Candidatus Peribacteria bacterium (assembly GCA_964406295.1). Lineage (GTDB taxonomy): Bacteria > Patescibacteriota > Gracilibacteria > UBA1369 > LOWO2-01-FULL-3 > CAYORB01. Next base: position 43,313 of record CAYORB010000004.1, read on the forward strand.
TATGTATATGTGGGAGGCACCGTTTTTCGTTGGGAGTTTGAAAATCTCATCAAGATTGGTGATTTGGCTGAGCCTTTCGCGGGTAAGCATGCCTTCTGCCACGCAAGTGTCTATGTGTATGCGCTCTTTTTTGATCTCACGAAGGAAATTATAAGAACTGTCTTTTAGACTGATTCCGCTGAGCTGTTCGTTCATTGTATTGGACGCTAGTAACCTAATCGTACGGATTTTTTGTTTTTTTGTTTCGTTAATAATATCTTCAAAAAGTTGTTTTTGTTGATTGTCATAGATTTTGATTTTTGGGATCTCAATTTCAGTTGAACGCAAGGATTTCAGTTCAGTTGCGATTGTTTCATAATTTTTTTCAACTTGTTCTAAGTTTTTACGTTTTTCTTGAATATGCTTGAGTAATTCGTTTTCATTTTCAATAAAAAAGACCTGAACTCCTTGGCGTTTGCTACTAGAAATCAGACCTAGTTTATTTAATTTTTGTAGTATGCGATAAGTGGTGGTGCGCTCTACTTTGCAATTTTTGGCAATTATTGAAGCTGGATTTGGACCAACCTTGTAAACCGCTAGGAATATTTCATATTCTCTTTCGGAGAGACCTAGGTTTTTAAAGACTTGTTTAAGCATGGTTAAATTGTACATGCCTTTGTTCTTATTTGTAATGAAAGCGACAGGAAAGAATAATGATCTCTTTTTTTAAAGCTTTGTAAACCAGCCTATGTTCTTTTGTAATTCGTCTAGAGTAAAACCCCGAAAGACTCCCCCTAAGCGCCTCTGGTTTTCCCAAACCTTTGAACGGTTCGTTGCCTATATCTATAAGGAGATTTTTAATTTTTTGATATTCTGGAAGCTTATTTTTTTTGAAAAAGTCGAAATCTTTTTTACTTTGTTTTGTGAAAGTTATTTTCATAATTCATTTAGATCTAAACTGCTTGTTTCCTTGTTTTTAAGTTCTTTTAAACTGTTTTGAATATGCTTGGCATTATTTGGATTGGATAGAAGATACACAGTTTCTTTCCATCCTAAATATTCTTCTTCTGACATAATTACGACATTTTTCCCATTTCGCCTGGTTATTGTAATATCGACTAACTGTTCTGTTACCATATCAAAAACTGATTTCAATTTTTGCCTAGCAGCACTGTATGTGGTTGTAATCATTTTCACTAAATTAATTGTACAGACTTATTGTACAGGTTGTGCGCAGGTAGAGCAAGTCAGTGTATTTTACCCATAGACTATTTTATCACCTCCCACACCCTGGTATACGACTAATAGGAACACGAATTTTCGCATTTCTTCCATAACTCTTTTTTGCATTCCCTGAATCAAATTTTTTAATTTTCCTAATGAAAGCCCTATAGACCTTGCCTCTAAGATAGGCCCTGAGTTTTTTTGCACCGTCGCTGGGGGCCCATCCCGGCACATCTATTCCAGCATTTTCAAAAGCCTCAGGAAATGTTCTACCATTTTTTCTCCCAGCCCGAATTGTTCTATATGCTAGCCCTTTATATCGTCCTTCTGGGGCACAAACATCATTTTTCCTTGGTCTAGGAGCAGGCGGGTTTGATGATTTTTGAATAGGCAATTTTTTACCTCCATCTTTTAACATAACTACAACATGGAAATGTTTTGAACTGCCACGACCATGCATACGAACTTTTGCATCACCATTTTGTGTTAATTCATATAAAGACTGAGCCAAAGCCTCTCTAAAAGACTTATCCATTTGCATTGTTTTCTGGCTTCCTTCTTTGAGGTTCTCTACACTCATTTTCCAATTACTAAAATCTATAGCATTAAGTGTTAGATGAAAACTTGTTCTACTGCTACCGTTAGTCCCGCCGTTTTGCTTTATTGCACGAATTGTTGAATTAATAATAGGATAGATGGAGAAATCCTCAGACATCCCCTCTTTGTATAGTTTTTGATTTATCATTGTGTACAGCTCCTCCAAAAACGGAAGATGAGCAACCCTTAAAACTCTTCTCTCTGGATCAGCAATACCATTAAAAACAAACTGATCCCCCCCTTCTGTTTCTTCCGGCCAAACAAACCTATCAGTGCCACCATTTGAATTTAAATGACCTCTTATTTGAGACACGCGCCTAACTCCTTTGGACCAAGGACCATTTTCATTTAAGTTCATCCCGCGTTTTAAGGCTGAACTACGCATAACCTCTCTTGAAACAACAGCCTGGTTTTGAGAGCGGGCGTGAGCCAGAAAATCAAAAACTCCAGATTTCGCTCTATACCTCAAAGGCAAAGCTGGATTAGGTGAAACTTTTTTAGTTAATTCACTAGAATTGAGACTGGTTTGGCTTTCTCCCTCGTCAGTCTTTGTAGGGACTGTCACCCCAGCTTGAATAGCGGAAATATCACAAGCAACCTCCTCTGGGCTTGAAGCATTATCTCCCATTAAACCCATTGCCAGCAATCCCAGAAGGACAGCACTTCTTGTACCAATCCTTGGTTCTCCCTCCTCCCCCATATGTTCCCCACCCCTAGACATACTCATGCAAAAATTTAAATACTCAGAAGTAGAATGTTTTAACAGTTTTGTGCGAGCTGTCAAGGCTTTTGGCTTAAAACTTCTCCAAATAAGCCTTTTTACTCAACAAATGGTGGTCATATGCTTCGGGCCAATGGGTTTTGATTTCTGTGCCGAATTTTGAACATTTTGTTATTCTGAGTTCACCTTCCAGGTTCATCCATTTTAGATTTCTTTTCATTCGGCCTATGTAATAATTGCGCGGGAGTGGGCTTTTTATTTTTTGAGCAAATTTAATATCTTCTGCTTGTATTTGAAATGGGCGTTTGTTGATTATATCCCAAAAAACTTGTTGGCTTAGCCATTTTGCTTCTTTGTTTGTACAGCTTGAGTTGTCTGGAATTTCTGATATTTCAGCAGTTTTTGAAGTTTCTCTAGTTTCTCTCTGCGCTTGTCTGAAATTCTGTTTTTCAGAGGCTTCCAAAGGAAATATTACTCCTGAATAGCTTTCATTATAAGGATTTGCCGCAAAGTAACTGGGGAAAAACTGGCCCCACTCCCCTGTTGATCTCATGTGTTTAGTTATTTTCTCAACAAGCTGGTGATATTCTTCTTCTTTATATTGTTTATTTAATATGCAATATTTTTTATTCACTAGCCCGCAGCAGGCAAAGCAATATTGACAGTTTTTTAAGTAGGCGGAGTATTGGGTGAAACGGCAATTGTCGACGCTAAAGCAAAATTGGGCATTGTAGGAATACACAGCGAGGCAGGAATTGAAGACCAGTTCGCTGCCTACATTCCCCAAGGAGTCCAACGTATTTTTTGCATTTGGCCCTGAAAACACTGTATTTGCACAATCTTCATGATTAGAAATCATATAACAATTTTCGCAATTTTTACAGTTTCTTAAAAAATTTCCTGTGGAGTTTTCACATTGTTCGATTTCCAGGTTTTTATGCCAGGCGGTTTTTTCCATCATTTCTTCAAAAATCGAGACCGTATATTGATAGGTGCTATCTGAAGCAAAATCCCATTCTTGTATTTGTTGTTCGTATTCTGTTTTTGTGAGTTGTTTGTTGGCGATACAGTACTTTTTGTTCCTTAAGTTTGAGCACAAAAGGCAGTCTGAGCAATTGCGACAATCATAGAGAAAACTTGAATCTGAGCAGTTTTTTGAATTGAGGAGAAAGCGACTATTGAAGCATTTGCTAGAATTTATAAGATCTATACAAAGCTCAGAATCGAACGAAAATATGCTGTAATAGACGTCTTTTAACCCATCACACCCATAGCAATATCGACAATCTTCATTATTTTGTCCAGAATGGCATAGGTAGCAGTTTTTGCTGTTATAGAAGTCATCAGTGTATTCGCAATTTTCGTTGTTACTTTGAAAAATATGTGGAATTGGGGATTTTTGGAACAAGGCCCAAGCTTGTTGGAAAAAAGATTGCTTGAAGTCAAAATCTTGTTCTGGAGGATTGGAATGGTTAAACCACTCTTTGCGATCCCAGACAGGGTAGGGACATTCTGGTGAAAATATGGAAATGACTTGTTTCCCAGTTTTATTACATTTGCGCTTATGAAAATGCCATTGTGGCCAGAAGGCACCAAGGTGTTGAAAGCGGTATTTTGGAAGAGTGTTAGGCAAAGTATCTGCAAACCCAAATTTCGCACGAAGATCCAATTCTTGATCAGAAATTTCAAATGTTTGCTTGGAAATTGCACAGGTATTTTTCATGGCTGAATTCTAACACGGCTTGAGAAGGAGCTGTGATTTCCTGTTGTGAATTTTGCCGCACAGGG
>CAYORB010000005.1:0-12881 GCA_964406295.1 uncultured Candidatus Peribacteria bacterium
GGTGAGTTTATGGGGAGGTTGTTGGAGGGTGGAGGTGTGGATGTGAGAAAAATGAAATTTTCTGAGGTGGTGGCTGAGGGCGCAGGGAAAACAGGAGGTAGTATAACTTTCTCTCCCTGGGGAGAGAATTTGAAAAGGCTAACAAAAGCCGAAAATTCACTGTCGGTGAATGAACCTGATGGATTATCGTGGGGAAGAGAAGAAAGTCGCCACATCCCACTCGCCAGAAAACACGAAGCCCTTAGGGAATCTCAATATCTATGTGCACATCCGAATTGTACTAAACTTGCTGAAGAATTTCATCATCCTGAGAGATTTTCGCACCACAGAACACATAGAAATATAAAAGCACTTTGTAAAAACCATCATTCTTTGGCTCATTTGGGATTAATCAAAAATGAAACCGAGAAACCTGAAAACTGGCTTGCAGGACACAGGATTAACCTAAACTTTACTGATTCTTTGGTTCAGAAGTATAGGCATATAAAAGTCGGCACAGATGAAGCTATACAAATTTAACAGCGCATAGTTAAATTTCATACTAATAATCCATGGTGGAAAAAAAGTGACTATAAAGAATCTTTTTTTAGACGTGAAAAATTTTTGAAAATAATCAAAGAAAAATTAAACAAACAAGAACTTACATTTTTAACTGGACTAAGACGTGTAGGAAAAACGACTTTGCTAAAATTGACAATTAAAGCTTTGATAGATAAAGGCGTGCCTTCAAATAGAATTTTCTATATTAGCCTTGATGACTACTCTATAAAGGAGAAATCACATATCAGACAGATTTTAAACAACAATTGAAAAACTTTTATGATAACCAAAATGTTAAGATTTTTGCATCTTCCTCTAGCGCATCTTTATTAAAAGATCGTAAGCCGTATCTAACAGGGAGGAGTTCTGTTATTGAAATTTTACCTTTAGATTTTGAGGAATATTTGCAAACTGGTGGTATACCTCAATATGTTTTAGAAATGGACATGGAATATTTAAAAGACTTGGTTGATGATATTATTATGAAAGGTATTGCTGCAGTTCATAATATTAAAAATCCTCAGATCTTAAAAGGTTTTTTCTTACTTTTAATGGAGAGAGCTGGAAAACAAATTAGTATTAATAAGGTTGCCAATATTCTTTCAATATCACCCGATTCTGCAAGGAGATATCTGGAAATGTTTGAAAATACATATTTGATTTATACAGTGTCTCGTTATGGAAAAACTAATGAACGAATTTTATCTTCGAAGAAAGTCTACGCAGCCGACCTTGGTATAAAAACTTTATTTACTGGATTCAGAGATAATGGGGCTTTATTTGAAAATTATGTTTATCTTTTAATTGAGCATAATAAGCCTCATTATTTATACGAAAATTCGCTGGATACTTTTAATAGAGGTGAAATATGGGAAGGAGTTGGAGGGTAAGCAAAAGAAGTTTTTTGATACCTGCAAAATTAAGAAAAAATTATTAATTGATTCTGTTTTTGCACTTAAGCAGCTTGAAGGACTTGAGTGAAATGCATACCACCTAATACGTTCAAATTAACCTGAAACCAATTCACCAATTTCACATCATTTCGGTGAACAATATCTAATTTAACTATAAAAACATATTTATATCTCGCAAAATTATCCATTCTGGAAATTTTGAAGACTTTATTTGCTGGTAAAATCATGCTAAATTCTAAACATTAATACCTTAATTATGAAAAGATGAAAAAAATATTAACAATGCTTGCTATTACAAGTATTGCTATCTCAATGACAGCGTGTGATGGTAAGTATGATGTAGACAGTTCACATTTGAGCGATGAAAATCGAGAGAAACAAGAAACTCTATTGGAAGAAGCTCTTGAATTATATAAAGTTGCTGATAATCCTGTAGGTAAAGCAAATGCAGCCTTTAATGCAGGATTTCATTATATGATTCTTGGAAAAAACACTAAAGCTATAGGATATTATGAAGAGGTTATTGCAGTTGATCCTGTTCACTACCCGGCTTTGACTAATCTTTCTTCTATTTATGAAGAAGCTGGAGAAGTTGATAAGGCGCTTGAGTACACAACACGTTTGTATGATCATGATGCAAACAAAACAACACCTGAAGTTATACGTGATATGGTTAGATTGCTGACTGTGAACGGAAAACAAGAAGAAGCAAGAATGGTTTTAAAAGACTACGCCCTAACTGAAGCTGGGCAAAAAGATGGTTTATTCATTGCAGATCAATATTCACTAATTAAATAAAAATGAACAAATTCCTCCCTTTTCTATTATCTTTTTCGCTAATCATCAGTACTCAAACAGCATACGCATTACCTACAATGGATTCTGGTGACGATCAAACTTTCTCACAGAACATTGGGCCTAAAGAAGTGCAAAACATAACTATAACTGAAGATGCCGACACGACATATATAAAAGCCGGTGTATTAAAAATAACTATCCCGAACGATATTAAAATTATTTTTAATGCCAAACTTACTGCATCTGAAATTTCAGTAGCAGGTACAGCACAAAGCTTTAATAGGGTAGACATAAATCCACTTGTTGCATTTGAAGATAAAGATAAGACCATGGTTATTCCAATTTTGGAAGATTTTGAACCTGGAGATACTATGGTTCTTCGGGGAGTATATTTTGAAGGTTTTCATGAATCACCAAGCACTTCCACTTTTGTATATATGACATTGGAATCAGGTGAGACTGTAAACGATTTAGCTTATATTTTTATTCAATCTGGAAGTACTGTGGATAGTCATACAACTAGAATTCCTAGCGACATAGTTATATCTGATGTTGAGACAGGTGTGAAAGTGACTTGGACAGATCCAACTGATCTGGATTTGCAATATGTAAATATACTAAGAGGAAAGAACGGCGCACCTGTTACTGCTGAAATTTATGAAGATATAAAAGCAGGAGTTGAGGAGTATGTAGATACAGATGTTGTTGAAGGGGATGTTGTGGAATACATACTATATTCTACAGATGGACGTAATCGTAGTGAAAATAGTGAGAGAATGCTTTTCACAGTAGGTTCAAGTGTTGAGGAGGAAGCTGCAGCAGAGGTTGTGGTAGAACAGGATCCTGTATCCGGGGCTGATGAGGATTCCGCAGTTGAAGCAGTTGAAGAAGCCGCAGAAGATGAAGATGCTGAAACTGCAGATACCACTGAAAAGGATCCAGACATAGAAGAAGCTGAGGACGCTACAGATAAAACTATAGAGGAAGAGACAAGTGTAATAGAAGCCCCTAAGCCAAAAGAAAGCTTTTCAGATATTGAAAATCATTGGGCAAAAGACTTTATACTTGGGTTAGCAACAGAATCTATTGTAAGCGGTGATCCTAAAGGAACATTCAGGCCTGACGAAGGTTTGAACAGAGCTGAAGCAGCCGCAATGTTACACAGAGTGATTAAATTGGAAGAATCTATGGCGGATTCTTCAGTAGAAATGCAGAAACCATTTTCAGATGTAGCATTAGATTCATGGTATATAAATTATGTTTTTGATTTAAAAGAGTTGGGATTAGTCAAAGGTAACCCTGATGGTACGTATATGCCAGAAAAGAGTATTAATAGAGCCGAATTCCTTCAAATAGCAATGAATACTTATAAATTTCTTGCTGACAAAGAACTAAAGGACAAAATAGTTTTATTGGAAGAAGGTGGGAAAACAGGTGCTTATATAGATATTGAAAATGATGCTTGGTATGCATCTGTCGTAACAGTGGCTACTGAATTAAATTTTGTTTCTGGATCAGAATCTCCTGAGGGGAAACAGTTTAAACCAGGTGCTGATATTACTCGCGCAGAAGCAACCAAAATACTATTTCAAATGTTTGTCCACTAAAAATGAACTGATAACTATCAAAAAACATAAAAAACAATTAATATTTAACAAATTAATATTATTTTTCTTTTAACCCCTCCACTCATGGATAAAAACAAGTTTATCAAAATGATAAGCTCCATTGTTATCACAATTACAATGGTAGCGGGAATGATCCCAATGCTGACGCTAACCACTTTTGCTGCAGCAACTTCATCAATTACATCTGCAAATTTTAAAGCAGAAGATGCCAAGAAGTATTTAGCTGTATATTTCACAGAACCAGTTTGCGGAGATGCAGATTGTACTGCTGGATTAACAGTAAGTAACTTTTCATTCACAAACGGTAATGCTGCTGGATTTGCAAGCATTGCATCAGTTAACCACACCCAAGGTAATAACTGGGCACTTCTAACTATGGATGTTGCATCAGTTGCTGGTGATACAGCTGATACTATTAACATCACAGAAGTATACACTCCAAGTGGAATGTTACTTGAAAATGTAACAGCAACAAGTCTAACAACAGATACAACAGCACCAACAGTAGTGACAGCAACTTCATACCTAGAAAAAACGGGCGTAGATAAAGATAAATTTGTAGTTAATTTTTCTGAACCTGTGGTAAATGCTTCGGGGGCGGCATTGGTAAATACAGATTTTACATACGTGGATGATAATGCTCCTGACCCTGATTCCGGAGCATTTGGTGATGCCGCTATACATTCAACTGATAGAAGATGGATCACATTTGATACAGACTCTGCGATTTTGGCAAGTGATTACGCTGATGCAACAGATGACGGGTTTGACGTTGCTGACAATAAATTATATGACTTGGTTGGAAATGAATATGGAACTGTAGGGACAGATGTTGATTTTTCAACATTTACAGATATTTCAAATGCAGCACCAAGTATCTCATCTGCCTATGGACGAATAGGTGCTGATGCAACAGGAGGAAATGATTTAGTATTCGTTACATTCAACACTCCTGTATTTAGTGCAGCAACTGCATCAGGAAACTTGGTGTTATCAGATTTTGGACACACACTAAACGCAGTAGATTCAGCTACTCATGTAGCTGGAGACGTAACAGCGGTTGTATCGCTTAATGCAAATCAAACTGCTATGGGTGGAATAGACGGAGATAGCGGTGCAGATGATATTTATAATGCTTTCGGATACGCATTGTCAGCAGGTTCATCTGTTACAGTGGACGATAATACTATGCCTGTACTTAGAGGTGTATGGGTTAACCAGTACATCGATCACGCTAGTACAGTTGGAACGTCTGTAGGTGCTGGTACGACAAGTGTAGCAACAGTTACATCCGAAGCTACAGTTGATTATCCACAAGAAGGTTCAAAAATGGCAAGGTGGTTCGATAACATGCTAATGGTTGGAGATGGATTTGTTGGTGCTGATATGAATGTTAATTTATATGATACAACCAATAGTTTATATGAATTTACACAAGTTAAATTCGATGTTTATTATGAAGATAATAGTCATGATGTAGATATGACAGCTAATGGTGATCTTCAATTTATTATAAATGATACTGCAGATTTTACTACAGCATCACAGTGGGCAATAACAACAGATTTAAGTGAAAAAGCTTGGACAACTGTTACAGTAGATCTAACTGCTGATATAACAGCAGGTACAGCCCTTGCAAGTCAAGCTGCAGATCCACAGTATTGGGGAATTAGAGTTAATGGTACAACATTATTTAATGACAGTGATGTTATATACGTAGATAATGTACGTTTCTCTAGAGGTGCGTCTTCAAAATCAAATGAAATCACTCTTCAATACAGTGAGGCTGTGAGTTTAACAGGTGATCCTGCAGAAGGTGCTAGTGCAGCATCTGCAACTACATCAGGAGATATGACAACAAGTAAGACATTGGCAGGTATGGGAGCTTTTGCTGCTGGAACGTTGACAACGAAAACACTGACAAATACTGTTAGTAAAAGTGCAGACGGTTCAGCTTATACAATAGCACTGGCAGACAGATCAAATGGTGTGATTACACAGGCTACACCTGTAACTTTAACAGGATTATTTACTCCTACAGCTAATGTTACGGATATTGATGCAAATGCCATTGAAGTAGGTTCTACTCACACACCTGAAACTATTATTGATGCTCTGGATTTAACATCAGCAGCATCAGCTGTTACAGCTTTTAGAATTTCAAGCGCTTTGGATTCAGGTTTACGTTTAGCTTGGTCTTCTCCTGCCCAAACAGCAGCAACATTTTCTCACTATCTTGTGACGTATGGAACAAGTGCCAGTGTTTCAGTTGCCAGTAGTTTATGGGGAGAAGCGGATGATTCTACTCTTGCAACTTCAACAGTAGAAACGGTTAACCTAACAGGATTAACAAACGGAACACTATACTATGCAAATATGGTAGCTGTAGACACAAAAGGTAATGCCACAGCTTTGGATACAGAAAAAAGTGATACGCCTGCAGGAAATTCAAGCAGTGTTAGTGATTCAGATGCTCCTGGACTTGCAACGGGTTTGCAAGTTTCTATTACTGAAGATTTAGAAGTTTTACTTACTTGGGTAGATGCAGGTGATAGTGATTTGAATTCTGTACAAGTAGTTAGATCTTCAGAAGCTTTGCCAGATAGGGCAATAATTATAGATTCAGTATTACCAGGTGTGCAAAGATATACAGATACATCTGTGAGTGAAGGAGATGTTATGAATTATAGATTAAGAGGAAGAGACGATTCGGGAAATGTAGGGAGCTATAGTGATACTGTACAAATTACAGTAGAAGCTGCAGCTGAACCTGTAGTTACGGCAACAGCTGAAGAGCCGGCAGAGAAAGTAGAAGAGGTTGAAGCAGCAGAGGAAGCAACAGAAGAAGTAGTCGAAGAGCTTGTTGAAGAGGTGCTAGCAGAAGAAACAGAAGTTGCAGAACCTGTTGTACCATCATTCTCAGATATTGCTGACCACTGGGGTGGAGAGGCTATCGTTGAGATGGCATCAAAAGGTGTTGTTAAAGGAGATCCAGATGGAAACTTCCGTCCTAATGATGATTTAAACAGAGCTGAAGCAGCAGCGATACTATATCGTGTGTTGGGATTGGAAGAACCTGAAGTACCTTCTGAAAAACCATTCAGTGACGTAGCAGTAGACCTATGGTACTCAGGGTATATCGCTTCATTGAAAAATCTAGAGTTGGTAAACGGAAATCCTGACGGAACTTATTTACCAGGAAAAGATATCAACAGAGTTGAGTTCTTACACTTGGCACTTAATGCTTACTATTATATATCTAGTGATGAACTTAGAGCAGAAATTGACGCACATAGAAGTTCTGAATCTTCACTGTTTGAAGATGTAGAAAATGGCCTTTGGTATAGCGGAACAGTAAGAGCTGCAGCAGCATTGGAAATTGTTGAAGGTGCGGAATGTGGTGAAGGAAGATGTTTTATGCCTACTAAAAATATTAGTAGAGCTGAAGCTACAAAAATTCTTTTTGAAATGTTTGGGAACTAATAGTTCATGAGTTCATTAGTAAAAAGCCCCCGCCATATGGCGGGGGCTTTTTTTATTGATTAGGAACAGTATTTAAGAGAGTTTATAGAAATTCAAGACGGTGCTTTTTCCCGGGGAGGGGGATTTGCACACGTCCTGTTAATGGCTTAACGTTACGGATTTTCGAGTTTTGAGGTGGTGGTCTCCCCAGGAAGAGATTTAGCTTTCTACAAAAATAACAAACAATAATATAAGCCAAAAGCTTTGTACTGAGAAACTGTGAAATCCGTTATTCCGGGTTTGAGTTTACCGCTGTGAAAACTTATTAAATATATTTAACCAAAATTTAATCTAACAAAGTTTCTGGAGACTCACTTACGTATAAATCTATTTAAAGTTTAAGTAGGTACTCTCCCCGGGGAGGGGGATTTATGAATGTTCTATTTTTGGCTTAATGTTGCGGATTTTGATGTTTGAGGTGAATCTCATCCCCGGGGATGAATGGGCAAGGATTAGGTGACAGGATTAGAATAAATTTGAGATAATGAATAAATCTATAGAAAAAAAGTAAATTATTTAAAACAGTAAATAAACTCTGTAAAGCGCATAAGATAAGGCAGGAAACAGTGTTATTTAAGGTTTAAGTTTGCCCATATGACAACTTATTAAATATATTTAATTAAAATTTAATCTAACTCTGTTAAAAAATAACTGCGACATAAAAGGTTCCGCCTAATACCGATAGATCTTATAGTTACTCCAGATATAAATGCAAACTTAGGCGGAACCTGCCCATAAAACCTACAAACTCAGCCTGTCAGCAATATCTGTTCGCTCCCAGGTAAAGTCTCCATCCTTGCGTCCAAAATGCCCATAAGCAGCTGTTTTTTGGAAAATTGGCCTTTTTAAATTAAGGTGTTCAATGATTCCTTTTGGTGATAAATCAAAATGCTTTCGCACTAATTTAACCAAATCTTCACTATCCAGCTTGCCTGTGCCAAAAGTTTCTATAAAAACAGAGACAGGATCCTTAACACCAATAGCATATGCAAGTTGCACTTCACAGCGTTCCGCTAGTTTTGCGGCGACAATGTTTTTGGCCACATAACGAGACATATAGGCGCCGCTCCTATCAACCTTTGTTGCATCTTTACCAGAAAAACATCCTCCACCATGACGGCCCATACCTCCGTAAGTATCAACAATAATCTTCCTCCCTGTTAATCCGCAATCGCCAGGAGGCCCGCCAATAATAAAACGTCCTGTAGGATTAATGTGAAAAACAGTATCCTCATCTAAATAATCACCACAAATCGGTTTTATAACATATTTAATAACATCTTTTATTATTTGATCTTGCTCAACTTCAGGCCCATGTTGAGTCGAAACTACAACAGTATGTACACGCAGGGCTTTGAAACCATCATATTCCACAGTAACTTGAGTTTTCCCGTCAGGACGCAGATATTTCAATGTCCCATCTTTACGAACTTTGGCAAGTTGTGCAGCCATTTTATGCGCCAAAGTGATAGGTAGAGGCATTAATTCTTCGCTTTCATTACACGCAAAACCAAACATCATTCCTTGGTCACCAGCTCCTCCTGGATCAACTCCCATAGCGATATCTGGACTTTGTTCATCAATAGCAGTAACTACAGAACATGCTTTATGATCAAAACCGTATTCAGCATTGTCATAACCGATTTCTTTGATTACTCGTCTGGCAATTTTTTGTAAATCTGAGTATCCCTTAGTTCTAATTTCACCAGATATTAAAACAAGACCTGTACTTACCATCGTTTCACAGGCGACTCTGCTCTCGCTATCTTGGGATAAAAGATCATCTAGCACTGCATCTGAAATTTGATCTGCGATCTTATCAGGATGGCCTTCTGTAACTGATTCTGATGTAAAAAGATATTTACTCATATAGACTTTAAAAAGATACTGGATACCAGTATACTTAGCTCATTATGAGTACACAACCAAAAGTTACAATTGTTATCATCCATTATAATACTCCGCATTATTTGCAGACTTGCTTAGATGCGATTTTCACACAAACTTATAAAAATATCGAGGTAATATTTTTGGACAACGATTCACCTAGCAAAGAGGGGCTTGAATATATGAGGAAGCATTATGGAGAGAGAAAAAATTTACAAATTATTGATAATAAAGACAATCTTGGTTACGCATTAGCTGCAAATCAAGGAATAAGAATGGCTATTGAAGGCATGTCAGCACAAGAGGCCTGCAAACCAGCAAAAGAACTCAAGGATTACAAAAAACCTGATAATTTCAAACCTTCAGATTATGTTGTGATAACAAATCCGGATATTATTTATACACCTGAATATTTTGAAAAGATTATCCCTATAATTGAGAAAGACCCCAAGATGGCTGCAATTACAGGAAAAGTACTTAAATATGATTTTGATCGTAAGAAACCAACAAATATTATCGATACAGTTGGGCTTATGGCATACAAAAATCGTCGCATTATTGATGACGGTCAGGGGCTTATAGACGAAGGTCAATTTGATGAGGCAAAAGAGGTGTTTGGTGTCTCAGGAGCTTGTCCTTTATATAAACGCGAAGCACTTGAAGATGTAAAAGTTTTAGGTGAATACTTGGATGAAGATTTTTTTATGTACAAAGAAGATGTAGATATTTCATGGAGGTTTTTACTTTATGGTTGGAAATGTTATTTTTACCCAAAAGCTATTGCATATCATGGTAGAGGGACAGGGATTTATAGACGTTTTCTTAATAAACAAATACTCAAAAATCGAAATAAACTTAGTAAATTCCAAAGACATTTTTCATTCCAAAATCAACATTTAATGCAGGTGAAAAATGAAATGTGTGGAACTTTTTTCTCAGATTTCTGGCACATTATGCTCCGCAAAGTACTTACACCTTTCTATATCACAATCAAAGAACCCTTCCTTTGGAAAGCATATTTTTCATACCTTAAACGACTTCCTTCAGCTCTTAAAAAGCGCAAAGTTATAATGAAAAAAGCGAAAATCAAAGCAAAAGATATGAAGAAATGGTTTTTGAAACAAAGTAAGTATTTAAAAAAATCTTAATAAGCCTAACTAGATTTTCTTAATCGCATAAGGCAAGACCATAGCTATGTCACTAGCCGAGTAGCAGTATCCTTTTTGTTTCATAAGTAAATCTCCAGCAGTACCTGTAACATATGCTGCACAACGAGCAGCGTCATAAGCCTCAAGACCTTGAGCCAAGAAAGTGGCAACAACTCCAGCAAGCACATCTCCACTGCCACCTACAGTCATTCCAGCATTGCCTGTAATATTTGTTTCTACAAAACCTTCATGAGAAGACACATAATCCATACTACCTTTCAGAAGCACATTAATATGCAAATCCATAGAAAGTGAACGTAAAAGAATCACTGATTTTGGATCTTCTTCTTTGACCAAAACATCACGATTTACTAAGTTCTGGAATTCATTTTTGTGAGGTGTTATAACCAAAGGTTGTTGTAAAGGAAATTTATCAATCTTTTTCAAAACAGACATCGCTTCTGCATCAAGAACTGTAGGTATATGTAATTCTTTAACAATTTCCAAGACAGCAGATATTGTAGATTCTCTATCACCAAGACCAGGACCAATAAGCACAGAATCACATTTTTTACCAAATTCAATAATTTTATCAGTAGCTCTTTCTGTTAAAAATTCACCTGGATATTTTTTCACAACAAAATCCGGGTATTGCATTCTAGTAACATCAAAATTACATTCAGGTACATAAATATAAACCAAGTCAGCGCCACTATTTAAAGCGCCAAGGCCAGCTAAAATAGCTGCACCAGAATAGTCAGAGCTACCACCAACGATCAAAACTCTACCATTCTCACCTTTATGTGATTTTGGATCACGTCTGGGAATTAAGCCTTTAACAGTCGATTTTTTAATTTGTTTCAGCATAAGAATCAGCTAAGTTATGAAATGCAGCCCCACCTAAAAATTGAGCTTTTTCACCAAGTCGTTCTTCGATTCTCAATAATTGATTATATTTAGCTACTCTATCAGTTCGTGACAATGAACCAGTTTTGATCTGTCCAGTTTCCATAGCTACTACAAAATCAGCAATTGTTACATCCTCAGTTTCACCACTTCTGTGAGAAACAACCGAAGTCCAATTAGCCTGTTTTGCCATTTCAATCGCAGCAATAGTTTCAGTTAAAGAACCGATTTGATTTAATTTAATCAGAATTGAATTAGCAACTTTTTCATCTATCCCTTTTTTCAAACGATCAACACTTGTAACCAATAAATCATCTCCCATTAATTGGATTTTTCCATCAAGGCTTTTCATCATTTTTTGCCAACCATCCCAATCATCTTCATGATGAGAATCTTCTATAGAAATAATAGGGTATTTTCTCAACAAAATATCATAATAACTAACCAATTCACCACTGCTCAATTCTTCAGGTTTACCATTAACTTTTATCTTATAAACTCCATCATGATAATACTCACTGGCAGCACAATCTAAAGCTATCATTACTTCCTTCCAAGGTTTGTATCCAGCACCTTCTATCGCTTGAACAACATAATCAAGTGCCGCTTCATTATTAGGTAAATTTGGTGCAAATCCCCCTTCATCACCAACTCCAGTTGACAGACCATTATCTTTAAGGATTCCTTTCAAAGTATGAAAAATTTCAGCTCCTATCCTCAAAGCTTCTTTGAAATTTTTAGCGCCAACTGGCATAACCATAAATTCTTGAATATCCAATCCACTATCTGCATGCTTTCCACCATTTATAATATTCATCATCGGAACAGGTAGAGTTACTGCTTTAGGATTGACATATTCGTATAAATATTGTCCTTTCTCATTTGCTGAAGCATGTGCAGCTGCCATAGAAACTCCCAAAATAGAATTCGCTCCCAATCTTCCTTTATTTGAAGTTCCATCCAAAGCTATCATTTTATTATCAATAGCTTCTTGATCTTCACTATCCATACCTATAATCGCAGCAGCTAATTCTTTTTCAACATTCTCTACAGCCCTCAAAACTCCCTTACCCATATATCGAGATTTATCACCATCTCTTAGTTCAACAGCTTCATGTACACCAGTAGACGCCCCACTTGGAACAATTGCTCTACCAAAAGATTTCTCAGTAGTCACTTCTACTTCAACAGTAGGGTTACCTCTGGAATCTAAGACTTCACGCGAATGGATCTTTGTAATTTTGGACATTTTGAAATGGTTTAAATTTTCAAGTCGCATATTAACAGAAACTTGCCTCTTTTTACCACCTTCAGTATGATTCTATAAAATCCTTAAAAAATCCCTATGAAAAAAACTACAAAAAAAGCAGCAAAACCTGCTGCAAAAAAGACACTCAAAAAGACAGCAAAGCCAGCTGTGAAAAAAGCTGTAAAGAAAACTGTTAAAGCAAGTCCAAAAAACATAGTGAAAGCAACAAAACCTGTTGCAAAAGCAACAACAAAAGCTGGCAGATTGCAGCCACTTAGATTAGGTCTTG
>CAYORB010000005.1:12981-47405 GCA_964406295.1 uncultured Candidatus Peribacteria bacterium
GTTGCAAAAGCAACAACAAAAGCTGGCAGATTGCAGCCACTTAGATTAGGTCTTGCAATGGGAGTATTGTTTGCAATCGGAGCTTTGGTGATACATTTTTATCCAATCATTTTAGACCATTTTTGGGATTTCGAAATGCCAAGAGGTTCATCTTTGAAATTTGTTATGAGTGATATTTATATTGGATATAATTATGGAGTAGAATGGACAGGATTGTTAATTGGAGTTGCTTGCGCTTTTATAGATGGTTTCCTGTTTGCTTTACTACTTGCTTGGCTCTATAATGCGCTCCCAATCAAAAAATAATTTAGAAATATGGAAATCACTTGGAATGAAGACACTTGTTTTAAAATTAAAGGAAAAAAAACTAGTGTGGTAGTAAATCCACATAGCACAGCAATAGGCCTTAAAGGTGAAGTTGTTATGACTAGTTTAAAAGAAAATGCTGAAGTCGAAAATTGCGTGAAAGTTTTTGATTGGCCTGGAGAATATGAAATAAAAAATATTGCAATTACTAGTTTTCAAGCATGGTCTAGCAGTAAATCTGATGAGGAAAATGGAGCTGCTGGTGAAGAAACATTAATTTTTTGTTTTTCAATTGACGATATACGATTTTGTCACCTTGGAGAACTGGGGCATACGTTGACAAGTGATATGGTAAATAAGATTGGTGATGTTGATGTTTTAATGGTCAAAATTGGTGAAGGAAGTAATTTAGATAAGAAAAAAGCACTTGAAGTAATTGAAGCAATTGGTCCTAGAGTTATCATACCTATGGGAGGAAATGGTTTGGTTGGAGCTTTGAATGAAATGGGCGTAGAAGGAGCTGAACAAATGGAGAAATTTGAAATCAAGAAGAGTTCTGACCTACCAGTAGATAAAATGAGGTATATAGTTTTGTCTGTTTAATAAACTACTAAATTATCAGGTCCCTGTAGTTAAATGGATATAACAACTCCCTCCTAAGGAGTAGTTGCAGGTTCGATTCCTGCCGGGGACACCATTTAAATTTATGGCCTTTTGGTCATAAATTTAAATAATACCCCTACGGCACGAACCGTAGGTTCGCGTATTCGAGTGAGCGAGACAATAAAAAAGCTGGCTTTTTAGTTGCGAGCGAACGATGGATGCCGTGGATTGCGAAGCAAGACACTTTCCTGCCGGTAACAAGTAAGAAGTTAGACAGAGTTTTGTCTATGAGAAAGCAAAAGAAGGTGGTGAGAAAATCCCATCCCCATGGTAAATCCATCTAAAACTCATGAATCTTTAACTAAGTCACAGAAGTATGATTTTGATTTTGACTTTTTACATTTTCACGTATATTCTAACTATCCTAGTTAATAAAATTCTTGTAAAAATGCCAATAAAATCTGAAAACCAAAAGGTGAAAGATGGTGAGGTAGAAAAGGATATTTTTGTACTTAAATTTACTAATGGGGCATTAGATCAGTTAAGAAAATTAAAAAAGTTTTATAAAACAAATGAAGAAGGTGATGTTGTGAAAATGGGAATTAGTTTTTTGCAAAAAATAATGGAAGGAGAAGGACCTAAAAACGATAAAAACGAATAATATGCCTAATACTAATGAGCAGTCTGTTGAAGATGTTATACCTTCCAATGCTTACGAACAAAACTTCAGAAAATGGGTAGACACAGAGTGGATGCGGCAAAAAATTATTAGCGTATTATTAGAAGAAATAGATAAATATGGTTTTGCAAATAAAATAAAAAAATACGCCGCAGAGGAAATGGACAAAAGAGTTTTTACAAGTGTTAAATATTGGGTCATTGTTATTTTATCCTCTGTTATTACAGCAGGAATAGGCTTCAGCCTTGCTAAACTATTTTAACGCCTTATTTGTATAATGTGCTTTAAATTTCATATCTTATAATCCCAATTCAGCAAAAACCTCAGCTTCAGAATAAACTTCTCCTTTCTTAACCTCACCCCTCGCTTCAGAAATATCTTTTATCAATTTTTCTAAAACAAGCTCCTCTTCTTGGATTGGGTTAACTTCCAAAATCGGTTCAGAATGATACATCACAATATAGCGAATGTTATTTTTTTCGCCTAAACTCCTTTATTTCGATAATTTTAGTAGTCATTTACAATAATTAATAAAAACTTACAACTAAAGTGTACACTTATCTCCCAAGAGCACTTAATAAATCTCTTCTGTGTTCTTCTTCTTGCATTAAAATATCTTCAAGCACACGCCGAATTCCATATTCTTTTAACTCTTCAGCCCAAGATATAAGAGTTTTATAGCTATCAATAGCCTCTTCTTCACCTTTGAGATCCTGTGCTAACATTGTTTTAGCATCTTCAGAAATTTCTCTATTTTTAACATCAATACTTGGAATTCCACCAAGATCAGAAATTGCAGTTGAAAGAGTTATTGCATGAGCTAATTCTTCATTTGCATGTACCAAAAGCTCTTTGGCAATTGCATCATATTCAGCTCCTGTTATAACAGCCGCATGTTGTACATATTGGATTGATGCGGCATATTCCGATTCGAGTGCTTGATTAAGGCCATCAATAAATTGTTTTTTTGTTACTGCCATACTTTTAGAGGGTTAATTTACATAAAGAATAATAATCTCTTGTATAACCCAAATCAATCTTATATTTTGTCACGGCAATGAAATACTATATTCAAACATTTGGTTGTCAGATGAATTACTCTGATTCGGAAAGGGTAGAAGGCTATATGAGTGCTTTGGGCTTTGAAAAATCTAAATCTTTAAAAGACTGTGATTTAGTGATTTATAATACTTGTAGTATTAAACAAAAAGCTGAAGATAAAATGTTTGGTGAATTAAAGAAAATAATAGCACTAAAACTTAAGAAACCTGATTTGATGGTAATGATAACGGGGTGCATGATACGTTTGTCTTCATCACGATATTCAGTGAAACGGGATAAACTTTTCAATCGTGCACGCGAACTGGATATTGCACTGCGAATAAGTGAGTTGCCTAAACTAGCAGGCCTAATTCGAGAAATTAACCCTGATCTTAATATACAAGAAATAGAAGAAGAAAATCTTGAAGATTATCTTAAAATTGAGGCTAGCCACAATAGTCATAAATCAAATGCACAAGCGTTTATAGCTATTTCAAACGGCTGTGATAAATTTTGTACTTACTGCATAGTGCCATATAGTCGTGGTCGTGAAAAAAGCCGTAAAATGCAGGATATAATTGATGAATCAACGGCTTTGGTTGAAAAAGGATGTAAAGAAATAACTTTGATTGGACAGACTGTTAATTCATATGGACTCAGTGATTATGACATGGAAGAGAATAGATTTGATAGTGATGAACCCTTTGTTCAATTGCTTATAGAACTGGATAAATTGAAAGAAAAAGGTTTGAAACGTTTGCGGTTTACATCACCTCATCCAAAAGACATGTCTGATAAATTGATAGACACTATGGGGGATTTAGATACTTTAATGCCGTATTTGCACCTGCCTGTGCAAGCTGGTGATGATAATACTCTCAAACGTATGAATAGAGCTTATAACGTTGAGAAGTATTTGGATATTATAAAAAAATTACGTGAAAAAATCCCAGATATTTCTATCACTACAGATATTATTGTAGGTTTTTGTGGTGAGACAGATGAGGAATTCAAAAACACTTATAACTTCTTCAAAGATATAGCATTTGAACATGCATATATTTCACAGTATTCAGAACGTGTTGGAACTACAGCTTCTAAATTCATAAAAGATGATATTCCAAGTAAAACCAAAAAGGAGCGCTGGCATACAATCAATAATCTTTTAAAAGAAACTTCAGATAAAGCCTTTTTGCGTTTTATTGGGCGTACAGTTGAAGTTTTAGTAGAAACTCAAAATAAAGGAATTTGTTTAGGTCGCGATCCCAACTTCAAGACAGTACAATTCAAGTCTGATAAAGATATTATAGGCGAAATCGTACAAGTAAAAATCACAGGTCATTTGCCTTGGATACTTGAAGGGGATTTAGTGGACTCTAGTTTAGTATAGCTTTTATCCTTCTAATTCCACTGGAAGAACTTTCTTCTTTTTTGATCTTAAAATGATGAAGTTCAGATGTGTTTTCAGCATGTGGTCCACCACAAATCTCCATACTAAAATCTCCTATAGTGTATATTTTCACAATTTCACCATATTTATCACCAAAAAGACCAATTGCACCTTTAGATTTTGCCTCTTCGACTGACATTTCTTCACAAGTAATTTCTAAAGCAGCTTGAATTTGATCATTCACAATTTTTTCAACTTCTTCTTTTTGTTCAGCTGTCATTTTTTCAGGATGAGAGAAGTCAAAACGTAATCTATCCTTAGTTATATTTGATCCCTTTTGTTGCACATGTTCACCAAGTACTTGTTTCAAAGCTTGATGTAATAAATGAGTAGCTGTATGCAAACGAACAACATCATCACTGTGATCAGCCAGACCTCCACTGAATTTTTGTTCAGCTCCAGATCGTGATAATTTCTGATGTTTTTCAAAATTCTTATTAAATAATCTTTGTATATATTTCATATCCTCATCATTATTAATCCAACCTTTGTCTTCCAAAACCTCTATAGTCATTTCAATTGGAAAGCCATAAGTTGCAAACATTTCAAAAGCAAAATCTTCAGGTAAATCTTTTACTGATCCTTCACCAATTTTTTCCATTTCTTTTTTCAACATTACAATTCCACGATCCAAAGTTTTCTTAAATTGAGTTTCTTCTTTCACCAATTCTTCAAAAATTCTTTCTTGATTTTCAATTAATTCAGTATAAAAATCTCCATATTTTTTTACATATATACCAGCAATTTTTCTAGTAATATCCATTTCAATACCAAGATCCTTAGCCCTGCAAATCGCACGACGAATCAAACGACGTAAAATATATCCTTGATCAGTATTTGATGGAGTTATGCCATTATTATCACCAAGGATAAATGTAGCAGTACGCAAATGATCTGCAATTACTCTTTCAGCAATTTTTTGTTTTTCATTCGCTTCTTCATACCCAGCTAACATTCGAATCTCAGAAATTACATCAGAAAAAAGTTCAGTTTGAAACGCAGATTTTTTTCCATTCAAGACAGCAACAACTCTTTCCAATCCCATGCCTGTATCTACATTTTGTTGTTCCAATATTTCAAAACTACAATCTTCTTTTTTTAAATATTGCATAAATACATCGTTCCAAATTTCTACCCAACGTTCATCATTTGGATCATAAACTTCAGGAGCTTCTTCATCACCACTCCAATAAAACATTTCAGTATCAGGTCCGCAAGGTCCCGTTTTACCGGCTGGTCCCCACCAATTATCTTCTTTACCAAGATAAGCTATTCTATCTTTTGATACCCCTAAATCCATCCAGATTTGAGCAGATTCTTCATCTTTTGGTGCATCAGCATCTCCTTCAAAACAAGTAAAAGCCAAATGACTTAAAGGCAATCCAATTCCACCATTCTCACGTGAAGCAGTGAGAAATTCAAAACTCATTTTAATAGTTTGTTCTTTAAAATAATCTCCAAGCGACCAATTCCCCAACATTTCAAAAAAAGTAAGATGTGTATTATCCCCAACTTCTTCGATATCACCAGTTCTTATACATTTCTGAACATTAACTAAACGATTTCCAGAAGGGTGAGGTTCTCCCAATAAAAACGGGACCAGTGGGTGCATTCCCGCAGTAGTAAATAAAACTGTAGGATCATTTTCTGGAATTACTGACGCGCCTTTGATCACGGCATGATCGTGTTTATTAGCGAAGAAATTTAAATATAGCTGACGTAGTTCATTTGCTGTGATCATCACATTTAGGTTAAAATACGACAACATTCTAAGGAAAAAGTGCAGGAGTGACAAGCGGCTATATTTCAGATATTATTCAGAAGTCAAAAAAATGAAATAAACAAATCAATATGGGAAGGAAATCAAGTACAAAGAAGAAAATAAGAGAACTTATTGATGAAAAATTGAGAGGAACTAAAAAGAAAAAATCACGATCAAAGGCTAAAGCGGAAGTAAAAAAAGAATTAAAGAAAAAACAAAAGGAAAATAAGAAGAATAAAAAAGTAAAAAAAGAGAAAAAGAAATTAATTAAACTTCCGAAGATTAATATTCCAAAAAAGAAACTTTTTGGGGCAGCACTTGTGATAATAATGGCGGCTCTTTTAATTTCCGTTGGATATTTGTTGTTTCAAAAAGCTTTTAGAGCAACTCCTTTGGCAAAGATTTTGCCAGAAAGTCACACAACGGCTTTGATTGAAATTAATACAAACTTTGATCATTACCAACTTACAAAAACATTTGAGTTACTTAAGAACAATGCAGAATATTCTAAGGAAAAATTGATAGAAAAAATAGAAACACAGATTGGACTTAACTATCAAATTGATATACAGCCTTGGATTGGGCGACAGGTGGCAATGGCAATGTTACGGGGAGATTCAGGGCAAGCTTATTCCATATATTTTGCAGAATACATAAATAATATAGGATTAAACGAATTCCTAATTAAACAAACAACTCTAGTTTCAGATGAAAATAAATATAAGCTTTATCAACATAAAACTTCAACTGATCGTTATTTAACAATCATTGATGATTATATTGTTACTAGTCAAGGAAGAGAGGCTTTAGATTTATTAATTCGTGAAATAGATGCTGGCGCAGAAAAACTTTATTATTCCGATAAATATCGTCGAATTGATGATAATTTACCAATTCAACGTTTAGGTTTTTTCTATATAGATTTTGATATGATTAATGATTCATTTATTCAAGAATTTCCATTACTTGCAGAAAAAGGTATCTCAATGGAGAAATTTGGACCATTGATTAAATTGCTTGATGCAGAAGGCATTGTTTTAGTGGCCATGGATGATAATTTCGCTGTACAAAGCTTTTTAGGACTTGACTCAGCAATAGTTAAAAATGCTAAATATTTACCATTAAAAACTTCATATCATGCCAATTTAGCGAACTATATTGATTCAAATGCTCTAGCTTTTTGGGGAGGAGAAAACTTGGGTAATCAGATAAAAAGATTTATAGAGATAATGTCTGGAGGGGATCACACTATGCTATCAGTTTTCGATAATCTTATACAAAATTATAGTGAAAAATATTTCGGTAGTGATGTGAATTTCAATCAAAATATTTTGCCAATTTTGGATAGTGAATTCGCTTTTGCTATTGAAAGTAATAAGGAAGAGAATATCTATAAATTAATTATTGAAATTGATGCACCACAGAGTGATAAATATAAAATACAAGAACTTTTAAATGCTTTTGCTGCTCGTGGAGCAATATTTCAACCAAAAATTGTAGAACATATTTTAGAAGACGGGACAATAAGTCGTGAAGTTGTAGCGGTGCCTGAAGAGATTTCTAAAAGCGATAGTCTTTATGAAGGTCAGACTATTTATTATTTGAGAATGGGAAAAAGAAATTTTGGTATTTATTATACTATTTTAGAAGATATAGCAGTTTTTGCTACCCAAAAAGAAGGTATTACAAACAGTATTGATATTATTAATCAGAAGAATAAAAGTTTAAAATCTACTGATTTATTTAAAACTAGCATTACGCCAATCTTACGTAATTCTGATGAAGTTTCGTATTTTAACTTAAACACAGTACTTCCAATTCTATTTAAACAAGAAGAATTACCAGAAATTTTTAGTATAATAGACGCAGTTAGTAACGGAAGAAATTACTTCAACGACGGAATAGTCACCCTCAACTATTTACACATAAAATAATGTCTAAAAAAAAATTAAAAGACATAAATATAGATTCACAAAATGAAACTATTGAACTTTCACCTGGTCAAAAGCGCAGACCAAAAACTTTGAAAAAACGCAGGCTCAATATTCCAAAAGTAAACACTCCAATTACTGCCGTTAGAGATTTACATGTCAAAAAAGAAAAGCATTATTCATATCTTGATGGTGAAAAATTTAATCCACCTAGTTTCTTAACTAATTTATTAAAAATTACAGCAATAGGTTTTTTGATAGTGATAATAATCAATAGTATCAATGTCTATACAAGTGGAGAAAATTTGAAACAAAGTGTTTCTGAAGAAGCATATCAAGGCTATCGTTATTTGATTGATGGTGGAAAAGATGCAGGTAATGTTAGATTTAACAACGCACTTCAAGCTTTTGAAAATGCTCGTAGTCACTTTTCTGATGCTGAAAAAAAAATGTGGTTTGTGAGTACAGATAATTCAATATATTCAAAAGATACAAATATTGCTAATGCTATAAATGCGGTACTTGAAGGGGGGCAACATTTTGCTGTTGCTGGTGGATATTTTTCTGAGACTTTAGAAGAATTAAATAAGCTGCCTTTGTATTTTGTCGCAAAAAACCAGGATGAAAACTTACCTGAAATATCTATTAACGAAGTAATAAACAAAGGACTTGAAAAAACATCATTAGCAATAAAAGAAATTTCAATAGCTAACGACAAATTATCAGGCATTAATGTAAATGTGCTCCCTACAGAAATAAGAGCAAAAGTAATGTTGGCAAAACAGCGGATTGAGGAGGTTTCTACTACACTAAATACAATTTCTGAACACTTTCCAGCAATTCTAAAATTACTTGGAGACCGCCATCCTCAGCGTATCTTGGTACTTTTTCAAAACAATGACGAAGTTCGCCCAACCGGTGGTTTTATAGGTAGTTATGCGATTATTGATATTAACGATGCATATATAGAAAAGGTGGATGTGCAAGATGTTTATGATTTAGATGGTTCTTTTGGTGGCATGGTTGAACCGCCTGAGGAGCTTAAAGGCTTTGTTAAAAATTGGCGATTCAGGGATAGTAATTATTCACCAGATTTCCCAATTTCAGCTAAAAAAGCTCGTTGGTTTCTAGAGTTGGAAGGGGGACCTAGTGTGGATACGGTTATCGCAATTAATCAGGGATTACTCAAGGATTTATTAGAAATAACGGGTCCCGTTCAAGTGGGGGATTTTGGTGCCTTGGATGCTATGAATTATAATTTATTACTAACCTATGTTATTGAGGGGAAAATTTGGGGTGCTGAAGATCCAAAACATATACTTAAAGTATTTGTGCCAGCGTTCAAGCAAGCGATTTTAAAAGAAGATAATGTCGGGCAAGTTGCAGCTAAGTTATATAAAGCAGTACAACAAAAGCATATTTTAATGTATTCAACTGATGATAAGGTACAGAAATTTTTTGAAACATTTGGGTTTAGTGGGAAAGTACATATTAGTGCGGAAGGGGAAGATTATATTTCAGTTATTAACAGTTCTATAGGAGGCAGTAAATCCGATAAATTCATAGAAGAAAAAATCAGTCATCACACAGATATAGACAAGCAGGGAAATATTATAAACAGTGTCAAAATTGAGCGTACTCATCTTTGGGATGATGCAGTTTATGATAGATGGGAATCGATGCTTCAACCTTATGGATTGAGTTTGGGAGATCTCCCACCTCATATAGTTGATGTACTCGGTCGCGGACGTAATAAAGTTAATATGCGTATTTATGTACCTGAAGGCAGCGTACTTATTGAATCAAACGATCTTGATTTACAAAGCAAATATGACAAAGAGCTAAAGAAAAATTATTTCTTTTCAATAATGGAAGTTCACGCAGACGAATCTGCTAGCCTGGATATAAAATACAAATTACCATTTACACTTAATTTTAGCGATCCTGCTAGCACTTATAAATTGATTGCAGAAAAACAAGCAGGTAGCCGTGGCAGTCTCTTTAATAAAAGCATAAATTTGGCGTCTGAACTTGAACAATTATCTATTTACCCAGAATCACCTGAATTAAACCAAGGAAATCAAATAAACTATATCAGCAATTTGCTGTATGATAGATATTTCTCAATCTTAATTAGGGACTAAATAACTTAACCTATCCTTCCAAACATTTTTCCTAGTTCTTTCATAGTTAAGGCAACCATAGTTGGTCTTCCGTGTGGACAAGTGTAAGGTATTTTCATTTCCATCATTTGAGTAATCAATCCCTGCATTTCGTCATGGCTTAGTTTTTGACCAAACTTAATCGCGGATCTACAAGCCATATAGGTCAACATTTCTTCAATTTTACCTTGAGATTCAGTTGGGACTTTATTATTCATAATATCATCCAGTACGCCTTTTAGAACTACATTTGCATCTTCATTCGACAGACAAGTTGGAACAGAATTAAGTACAAAAGTATTGCCACCAAAAGGAGTGATTTCAAAACCCAAAGCATCAAAAACATCACGATTATCTTCCAACAAAGCAATTTCATCACCACTAAGTTCTATTTGCATAGGTACGAGCAGAGCTTGAATAGATTTTTTTTGAGAATGGAATTGTTTCATCAACTCTTCATAACGAACTCGTTCGTGAGCAGCATGTTGATCGATCAGAACCAAACCATCCTTGTCTTTCGCTATAATATAAGAATTATTCACTTGTGATATAGCTATAATAGATTGATCAATTGTTTCTTGCGTTTCTTGAACACCAGAAGATTCTCGTTCACCAAACATAGAGTCATTAAAGTTCATAGCATCTTGAACTTGTTTAGGATTTGAAGCACGAGGGGAGCTGGAAGAATAAGATTTTAAACCAGGAGATGCTGTATAAGATGGGGTTGAAGATCTAAAAGCTTTTGTAGGGTTTGTTGAGCTTCCTGTCTTTGGAAAGCTATCACTCATATATTTTCTAGATTGACTAATTCCCAAAGGCATCAAACTTTCCTTTTCTAAAGCTGATTTCACACAACCATAAGCAATTTTAATAAGATTTTGTTGATCTTCAAATCTCACTTCTAATTTTCTGGGATGCACATTCACATCTATTAAACTTGGATCAATTTTAATATTTAAAACAAAAATCGGTTTTTTATGTTCCATCAACATGGAATGATACGCAGCTTTAATTCTATTAGCCAAAAGATGATGTTGAACAGCTCTCCCGTTCACAAAAATATACTGATGTTGACTAGTAGTCCTGCTCAAAAGAGGTTTTCCAATAAAACCATCGATTTGTAATTCACTACCGCCATAAAAAACAGGAATCATAGCTTCAGAAACTCCAACACCAAGAACATCTACTATTCGTGAAATCAAATCAGTCTTCTTAGCCCAGTCAAAAATAATCTTCCCATTATGTACAAGCTTAAAAGCAACTTCTTGATTAGCCAAAGCTAATTGATTTATAAGACTGGTAATTCGGCCCAACTCAGTTCCATCTTTCTTTAAATATTTCTGGCGGGCCGGAGTATTAAAAAACAAATCATTCACCTCAATCTGCGTACCAGTACTCATACCCACTTCTTTCAACTGTTTCATATCACCACCTTCACAAGCCAATTCCCAACCAGCTAAATCATCAGCACCTTTAGTACGAATTTGCACACGGGCAACTGAAGAAATACTCGCAAGAGCTTCACCACGAAACCCCATAGTTCTAATTTTCCACAGATCAGCTTCATCATTAATTTTACTAGTAGCATGTCTTTGTAAACTCATCTCCAAATCTTCACGACTCATTCCACAACCATTATCCGTAATTTTAATATAAGATTTTCCACCATTTTCTATCTCAATCTGAATTTTATCAGCAGACGCATCTAAACTATTTTCAACTAATTCCTTAACAACTGAAGCCGGTCGTTCTACTACTTCACCAGCAGCGATTTGGTTCACAAGATTTTCCGACAATAACTTAATCAAACTCATATTTCAGTGCATTAATTATTAATTTTTTGCATAAACCCAATCACCATATCCACCATCGATTGTACCAGCTCTTGATTTGATATAAGTCACAGTATTATTTTTAAAATCATAATCATATAGATATTCAGATTGATAACCTGCGTCTCCAAAATATCCATAAAGAGGAATTATCGAACCGTTTCTCTTACCAAATTCCATCCAAGTGCTAGCACTGACTTGCTCATTGATCAAATCCGCTTCAAATAATTCACCAGTATTGATGTAATATTTAAATAACTGACCTTTAGACCTGTATTCACCATTCAAAAGAAATATAACCATTTGTCCATTCTCAGAATAACAAGCATCAGCTTGTTTAACGTAATCTATTTTGTCATACAGACCAAAGCCATAAGTATTGTAAACATTACGGGAAAGATCATTAAACCACGAATAATCAGAGTAAGCCGTAATATGGTTTTTACATCCATCAAAAACAGGATTTTCTCTTGCAGAATCATCGTTTTTAAAATTGACAGTAGTATGAACTTTCTCCTCAGTTCCATCATCATAATAAGCTACAAAAGTATAATCGTTATAACCATGACTTAAGTTATTCCAAGCAAAATTTGCTCTATACGTAAATTCCCTATCACCTTTTTTAAAATCTTTCAAAGTATAAACATCTTCATATCCACCTTGAGCAGCTTTCCATTTCACAACAATTTTTTCAGTATTCGGTGAAACAGCACCTTGGAGAATTACAGGAGTTGAACTAACTATATCACCCATAGAGTGGTAGCTAATTAGTCTAATGTAGTTTGGACCATCGTAGGTTTCCAATTCCTCAATTTCTTCTGTCTCTTCAGATTCTACAGCAGCTTCAGTCTCATCAACTTCCTCTGTTTCAGCAGCCTTCTCTGTTTCCACAGATTCCTCTACTTCTGTAGTGCCCTCTGTTTCCACAGTCTCTTCGGTTTCTTCTACCTCCAAATCCTCTTCTGTTTCAGCAACTTCTTCAACAGGTTCCAAGCTTTTCACTTCTTCAGTTTCTTGATTAAAACCAAAATTACAAGCTGTCAGCAAAAATACAGTGCTAGTAACTAAGGCGAATCTCAGTGTTTTTTTCATGAATAATTTCTTCATAGTAAATTTATTAATATTATAAAAATAATTGATTTAATCTATCTAATTCTTTCATTGCTTCCATAGGGGTCATGTTGTTCACATTAATTTCTTTCAATTGATCCAATATTTTTCTTTCCCTAGAATTAACTTCTTGGTGTTCACGTTCAAACATCGCAATTTGATCAGGGGCCGATTGATTTGTATTCACATGCTTTGTTTCTAATTCTCTTAAAACATTTTGCGCCCGACTTACGACATCATTTGGTAGCCCGGCCAATTTCGCAACTTCTATACCATAACTTTTATCAACACCGCCTTTTACAATTTTATAAAGAAAAACAACTCCCTCAGTTTCATTCTCACGAACCGCAACACTCATATTGATTCCACAATCTAATTTATCAACGAGCTCTACGAGCTCGTGATAATGAGTTGCAAATAACGTTTTTGCCTTCACATTATTGTGTAGAAATTCAGTGACAGCCCAAGCAATACTTACGCCGTCGTAAGTGGAAGTTCCACGACCCAATTCATCTAAAATCACCAAACTTCTATCAGTAGCATTTTTTAAAATATACGACGCTTCAGTCATTTCAACCATAAAAGTACTTTGTCCTTTCGAAAGATTATCAGAAGCACCAACTCTAGTAAAAATCCTATCTACAACACCAATAACCGCACTTTCAGCGGGAACATAAGAACCAATTTGAGACATCAAAACAGTCAAAGCCACCTGTCTTAAAAAAGTAGATTTACCACCCATATTTGGACCAGTAATCAAAACAAAATCACTAGTTTTATCCATAAGACAATCATTCGGCACAAAATCATCTGCCATTTTTTCCACAACCGGATGTCTACCATTTACAATTTTTAGACCACGACCATTTTCAATTTCTGGTTTAACATAATCGTTTTCTACAGCCAAAAAAGCTAAGCTTGAAATCACATCCAACTTCGCTAAAACATCAGCATTTTTTTGAATCGCTTTTATTTCTTTTACTAATTCCATTCTCACTTGATAAAAAAGTTCATATTCCAGTTCTTTGATTCTATCCTCAGCTGTTAGCACTTTTTCTTCATATTTTTTTAATTCAGGCGTAATAAATCTTTCAGCATTAACCAAAGTTTGCTTACGAATATAATCATCAGGTACAGAATTTAAATTCGATTTAGAAATTTCAAGATAATAACCAAATACTTTATTAAATTTCACTTTAAGTGATGATATTCCAGTTCGTTCAATTTCCCTTTGTTGTAATTCAGCAATAAAATTTTTACCTTCACCGCTAATTGCCAATAAATCATCCAACTCAGGATTGAAACCTTTTTTAATCATACCACCACCACTTGTAATAGCCGGGGCTTCTTCAATAATGCTTTTTTCAATCAAATCTACGAGATGATTAAGCGGATTTAAATCAACTTCAATCAAATTTTTGACCGTTGGAATAACTAACAAAGATTGTTTCATCGCTACTAAATCTCGTGCATTTCCAGTGCCTAAACTCAATCTGCTAAGCAATCTTTCCATGTCATACAATTGATCCAATTGCTCTCGCATTTGACGCAACAAAGTAGAATCCTTCACAAATTTTTCAACTCTATCCAAGCGTGCCTTTATTTTGTGCATATCCAATAATGGATGCATCAACCATTTTCTCATCATTCTGCCACCCATGGCGCTCACTGTTTGATCAATCACAGCAATCAAACTTCCATTTTTTTTCCCATCATGATTACAGAAAAAAAGTTCCAGATTTCTAATACAACTTTCATCCAAAGGCATAAATTCCTTACGTTCATATTTTTGAACTCCTTGAATATGTTCCAAATTAGTTTTTTGAGTTTCTTTCAAATAAGAAAACATCATTTCTTCAACCGTTTCTTCATTTTTTTCATATAAAAACACTGGCATATCGCCTAATCCTTTAAGTTTTTCAATCAATTCTGTTTTTGTAATACATTCTGCCGGTCTTATCCTCATCAATTCAGCAGCTAATTCATTATCATCTTGTAGAATAGTTGTTTTAAATTCTCCAGTAGTTACGTCGCTATAAGCAAATCCATAGCCATTGGTATATTTCATGACACAGACCACATAATTATTAGACTTTTGATCCAATATATTTTCATCAAAAGTCGTACCAGGAGTTATAACTCTAATCACATCTCTTTCTACAATTCCTTTACCACTTGGTTTTGTGACCTGATCGCATAGCGCAATTTTTTTGCCAACTCTTGTCAGTTTAGCTATATAATTTTCCACAGCATGAAAGGGGACTCCGCACATAGGAATTGATTCTCCTTTCCCCTTTTTATTTCTTGAAGTAAGGGTGATCTGTAAAATCTTGCTAGCTTCAACAGCATCTTCAAAAAACATCTCATAAAAATCACCCAATCTATACATCAAAATACAATCTTGATATTGTTCCTTAATTTTCATGTACTGCGCCATCATTGGCGTTAGCTTCACCATCAGAATAGATATTACGACATAGGAAGCCTATTCTAACAAAGTTTATAGGCGAACCCTAATAAATTATCACC
This sequence comes from uncultured Candidatus Peribacteria bacterium, assembly GCA_964406295.1. Classification (GTDB taxonomy): domain Bacteria; phylum Patescibacteriota; class Gracilibacteria; order UBA1369; family LOWO2-01-FULL-3; genus CAYORB01. The sequence continues at coordinate 28,387 of CAYORB010000005.1, forward strand.
GAACCACACAATGATTCCAGACTTAAGTCAAATCCTAAAAGTTGCAAGCCTTTACAAAAGTATTTAATATTGTACACCTATAATTTAACTACAAAAATTATGAAAAAATTGTTAGTAATGACGCTTACAACAGTAGCTTTATTCGCAATGATGGCCACTACTGTTTCAGCTCACAGTATTTCTTATAGTCGTTACCAAGACAAACATTTGGATCACTATAACCAAAGTGGTGTTCATTATCACAACATTAGCAAGTATGATACTGCTTACTTAGATAATTATTATTATGCAGATACTCGTTACAACGACTATGTTAAGCATTATGTGGACTATGATATGCATCTTGATCTAGATACTAAATATGCAGTTCAACCACTTGTATATGATGTATATTACGATGATTATTACATTCAAAAAACATTTCCAAGGGCAGTAAATTATTACTTTCCACCATCATATTATTACTACTAATATAGTACTCAAAATATGATATAAAAAAAGACCTCCTGAGGGAGGTTTTTTTTTATACTAAATTTTTGAAAATTTAATTTGAACATATGAAACTTTAAAACATAGCTACTTGCCCACCAAGTTTGTATTGTCCATTCTTAATTGTTCTCCTCCAAGATTGGAACTTTTGCCACATACTTCTTTTTTTAATATTAATAGATTTTCTCCAACCTTTGGCTGGATTAAATTTAGTTTTTGAAAACCTAACTTGCTTAGATTTTTTCTTCTGCGCTGTATCAATGGTGAGTGTTATAAACATATTATTGGGGTTATATTATTATAAGTTTAATAGAGCTGAGTAAAAAGCGCTCAGCAAAACACAAGTTTCCAATTTAATTTTTTCTGCTATTCAGGACTAAGAATACTGTCTAATTAGAGAGCTGACGACGCCTTGAATCATTAATTCATTGTCAGGATATATATCCTTATAATTTTTATTTTCTGCTTTCAAATAAACTTTGCCATCCTTCTGTATAAATCTCTTTAAGGTATTATGATTATCTATCAATGCTACAACAATATCTTCATGTTTTGGAGTTTTTTTAGTATTAACAACAACCATATCTCCCTCAAATATACCTGCATCAATCATACTAGTTCCACTAACCTCCAACATAAAATAATCATCTGCATTCTTAGCCAAATCTTCACCAACACTCATCCATCCATTTACATATTCTTCAGTCATAACAGGTCCACCAGCCGGAATAGCTCCAAGTATAGGTAGCTTAATGCTTGTAACTCCTTCTAATTTCTGCTTAATAACATCTAATAATTTAATTCCTCTTGGTGTATCGTCCTTTTCAATTTTTCCTTTTTCCTCAAGAGCTCTCAGATGTTTCAAAATACTATTGTCTGATCTTAAACCAAAATGTTCTTTCATTTCCCTAATAGTAGGGGATTTACCATAGGACATTTGGTATTGTTCTATGAACTTTAAAACAGCTTCTTGTTTTTCAGTTAAGTGTTCAGACATAAGATTTATTTGTTAGGTAAGATTACACTCACTATCTTAGGTGAGGATGGCCTCACCGTCAAGTGCAAAGTGATTGACACGTACACGGAAACATTGTTATATGCTAAACCTCAACTTCAAAAATATTATAAACCTTAAAACCAAACATAGAAGAGATGACCTTTAGCAACCATTTTTTTCGCACCATATTGTATTTTCTAACCAATTTATTATAAGTATTTGATCTTTCCTCAATTTCTTTTTCTAAATCATTAATTTCAGTCCTTAATTCCAAAAAGTTTGTATCTTGAGACAATTCTTTTACACTTCTACCAAGATCAACAACTCTATTTATACTCTTACTCAAGTCATATTCGCATTCAATTTTCTTAGAACCAGGCAAATATTCTTTAGCCGCTCTAATACGAATTGCAATCAATTTTTCCAGCATTTCATCTTGCCCTTGATGATGCATTTTTACAGTTTCAACAAGATTTGGAACTAAACTTTGCCTCTTTTTCAATCTCTCACTCACCATTTCCCATTCATCATTCGTAGTTTTTTGCATATGCTGCAAATGTTTTTTTCCAATAATCAACCACATCAAAAGAATAACTAGAAACACCGGCCCAATAATCAAAAAATATTGCATAGGAATAATTTTACAAATAATCAACTAGCACAAAGGATAGCGTGACTAATAACTAAGATGCAAGAGCAGTCTATTTATCCGTTTTACTTATAAAAAGCTTCACTCAATGAAGCCGCAACAGCAATAAATATTATGATATCAAGGAATATTCTTTCTGTAATTTGTCCAAAATTTAAAAGGCCTATACCTTGAATGCATTCAGATATTATGGATCCAATTAATATGACACATAACATATATTTTATTTGCAACATATTTTATCTATAAAAAAGTGGGGCTACCTAACCTGGCAACCCATACTGTCACTTCATACGAAGCAAACCAATGGCAGGAAGATAGCCCCGCTTTTTCTTGGTTTGCTTTTACTAAAAGCGATCTCGCTTATAATAAATAACAGTATAGGTTGCGACTACATCTTATGTTAAGAGGATAATTTTTTGCCACCCATGCGTATAGACGTGGATGTTAAAAAATGGTGAAATATATAAACAAGGCCAATTTTTATTTCATTAGCCCAAGCCTTACAGCAGCTTCAATATAAACTTTCAAATTAGAGCTTAAAGCTTTACCAAAGACTTCAGGTTCAGAACTTAACTTTTTTCCACATCTTCAGAAGAAACAAAATCTTTTTCAGAACTGTTTTCATCCCTTTCTTTAGCCAAGTGCCCCAAAACAAGGTCCTCAAAAGTATCCATTTCAAACAACTTAGCAACAATCTTCGCATATTTAGTCCAATCATATTTTTTAGCCAATTTCTTAGATTTTTCACAATATTTTACACGCTGCTTACCATCCAACATTTTTCTCATTGCCACCAATGTCTCATCACGGTTTTCCACAAAAATTGCCGCATTTTCAGCCACTTCTTTGTGCACAGGGATATTTGAAAGAATCATAGGAGTACCACAATTGGCCGCTTCAAGAATAGGTATGTTAAACCCTTCCTTCTCTGATAAATGAACAAAGGCTTTCGCATTTCTATAAAGCACATTCAATTCCTCATCCTTCAAAAAACCGGTTTTCACCAATCCACCACCGTGAGCAACATCAAAACTTTTATACAAATTTTTCTCTACAACTTTCCCGCCTACCAGAACCATAGAAGCCTGTCCAAAATCCTTCCAAGCCGCCACCAATTCCTTCACATTTTTCCTTTCATCATAACCACCTACATAAAGAAAATATTCGCTATTTTGCAAAGAAAATCGACCTAAAATTTTCTCAACATACTTTTTGTTAGGCACTTTTTTATAAGCCGCCGCTGCATCATTATAAACCACTTCAATTTTTTCCCGTGGAACATCACAAACATCTACAATATCATTTAAGGAAGCTTCGGAAACTGTTAAAACCAGATCAGCTTTCTTCACTGCCTTCTTACTCTGTGAATGATACATTTTTGATAAAACTCCAGGCCTATACCTTTTGTCTATCCAAGGGATACAATCATGTATACTCACAACAGTTTTTGGCCCATTCTTATGCCAATCTTTCGTCCAAGGGTTAGAGGGGTAGGGGAACCAGGCAAGATCAACTTTTTCATCTTTCAAAATCTCAGGTACTTGGATTTGTTCCCACCAAGTTTTCTTTGCTCCAGACATTTTCAAATTTTTCTCAGCCAGAACTTTCACCTTCACATTTTTAGGAAATTTTTGTTCAATTTTTTTCGGAACCAAAACTAGATATTCATTTGAAGAATTAGCTTTAGCCATTTCATATACCAAATTAAAAGTATACTGACCAATTCCAGTAAAAGGCTTTGTTAAAAATCTGCCATTTATGCCTATTTTCATACTTTTAATATTAATTTTACAATTTTATTCACACCATTTTCAATTTCGCCATCCAATAATTCACTTTTCATACTCAATTCAATCGCATCCACAAAATCTTTATTTTTAACTTTTCCTTCCAAAACTGCCCAACCAAATTTTCTAGCAAAAATCTTAGCATTTTCAATCTGATCACCACGACTTACATCCAACCCCAGGGGTAAAATCACAGCCTTTTTCTTCAATAACCCAAATTCAGCCAAACTATTAGCACCTCCACGAGACACTACTAGGTCTGTAATGGCATAAATGTCCGCCATTTCTTCTCCTAGATATTCATATTGTTTATAAGCTTTATGCTCCAATTTTATATTCATCTCACCAGCACCACGTATATGAACAATTTGATATTCTTTCAGAAGTTGACTGAGGTTATCTTCAATCAATTTATTTATCTGTCTTGCCCCCTGGCTACCACCCATCACAAGAATTACAGGATTAGCTCCATCAAATCCTGTAAACTTCCAAGCTTTTTTCTTGGATCCTTTCAAAATCTCATTTCTAATAGGATTTCCTGTAAGCACAGCCTTGTTCTTATTCACAAATTTCATACTTTCTTCAAAGCTAATGCATATTTTTTTAGCAAATTTGAAACAGATCTTATTCGCTAAACCAGGTCTTAAATCAGATTCATGACAAATAATAGGTACCCTCAAAATCCAACCAGCAATTACGACCGGAACACTGACATAACCACCTTTTGAAAAAATCACATCAGCTTTAAATTTTCTTAAAACCATAAAAGCCTGTACTATCCCAATCGGAATTTTGAGTATATCTTTAAAGTTTTCCCAAGAAAAATAACGTCGCAATTTACCGCAGCTAACTCCTGCATAATCCAAACCAAAATCTTTAGCCATTTTTTTTTCCATCCCTATTTTTGATCCCACATACAAAAACTTCAAGTCTTGCGACTTTCGTTTAAGCCCTTCTATAACGGCGAAGTTGGGAACTACGTGACCTCCTGTTCCCCCTCCTGTGACCACTACTCGCATGATAATTTATATTTTCTGATACCTTCAGAAGTATAGCAATTCCAACCAAAGATGCCACCAAAGATGAGCCACCATAACTTACAAAAGGCAAAGTAATCCCTGTCACAGGCGCTAAAGCGGTGTTAACAGCTATATTAATAAATGCCTGCATAACAATCCAAGTTGTGATCCCAACCGCCAAATACATTTCAAAACTATTACGCGCTCTGCTCGCAATTTGAAAACCTCTCAAAGAAATAAGGAAGTAAGCCAAAACTATAAAAATGATTCTCAAAAATCCTAATTCTTCCGCCGATGCCGCAAATATAAAATCATCAGAAGCCTGTGGTAACCAATATGACTTTTGTACACCTTGTGTCAGCCCTTTACCTAAAAAACCACCACTACCAACTGCAATATTAGCTTGCTGTGATTGCCAGCAATAATCTTCAAGACAATTATCATCAACTCTCATAAAACCTTTAAAACGCTCCTGTACATGCGGAACTGTAGACACAATAATAATTGCTACAAACATGGCCGCAACAGCTGCAACTCCTAAATGCTTAAATCGTGCACCAGCCGCAAAATAAATAGCTACTGCAATTAAGCTAACAACTAAAGCTGAACCATAGTCATTTTGCCAAACAATAGGCAAAATCACCATTCCTGAAACAACACAAAAAGGAATAAATCCATCAGTAAAGCTCTCTACTGCCAATTTTCTTTTACTAAACCAATAAGCCAAATATAAAATTATAGACAATTTTGCGAATTCAGAAGGTTGAATAGAAGTATCAAAAATTCTCAACCAACTAGACGCAATAGTTCCAAAACTTTGGCCGGCAACTAGTACAAAAATTAACAACAAAACAGTCATCCCAAAAACAAGAGGTGCTATTTTCTTCCAAAACTTTATAGGAATTTTTAAAACAATAAAAACAGAAAGTAGTCCAGCTCCCAATCTAAAAAGATGTTTCTTGAATAAAAGATAACAATCCACCCCCGAGTCACTGCAATTCGGATATAAAACTCCAGGTGCAGACAAAGAAATTGACTTAGGTACGCCTATACTTGTTATCATAACCAAGCCAAAAACAAGGAGGAATAACACAACCAGGGCCAAAACTATATCAAATTTAAAAGCTTTTCTCATAGGTAAAAGAATTGTATCAGCTATATCCAAAAACTCAACAATCAGTTAAATTATGTCCAATGAAAAAAATACTACAAAAAATTCTTACATCAGCCGCACTTTTTGCTATATCTGATCAACTTGTGAAAAGCTGGGCTCTTGAGCGTTTGAGTGATGGACCTCTATACATTATTGACACATGGTTTGTTTTAGAGTTAAGCCATAATAAAGGCATGGCCTTTGGTATAAAACCTCCTTTTATTTTGCTCATTCTGCTCACTATAGTATTAATTCCAACTATTTTATATATAGCTATAAAGGAATTAAAGCTTAAAAATAAAATCGCCAGTATTTCTGTAGCTTTAATAATAGGTGGTGCAATTGGTAATTTAATAGATAGGTTCACCCAAGGAGCGGTTACTGATTTTATAGGCATTGGTTCCTGGCCAAACTTTAACTTAGCTGATGTCTATATAAGCCTCGGAGTCTTGTTGATTCTTGCTTTTTATGGTAAAATAACAAGAACTAAAAGCAAAAAATGACTGAACAAGAAGAAATAGGTCCAAATAAAATCCCATTTACGACTTTTTTATTGAAGTTGATTTCTGCGGGAGTTGGTGGAGGAGTGGGGTCTCTGATTCTTTTGCTGATCTTTTTTGTAGCTTCTTCAATGCTGACCCCATTGACAAATGCAGCTGATAATTATATTAGCCCTATCTTTGTTTTTATTTTGCTAATGATGATTTTTCTTTCAACAACAGTTGGAAATATTATAAGCACTTGGTTGTTAGCCCTTACTGAGCCACATAAATATAAAAGAATCCCTTCAACTATTTATCAGGTTTTTATAATCAGTTTGATAATTTTCATTTTGATGGCGCCAATTTATTTCGTGACAGCAGTTAGTGGTGTTGAGTTGATTGCTTATGCCGTAGCGCTTCATATTATTTTATCAGCACAAGTATCGTCTCTTATATTAGAAATAATTTCTAATATAAAACATGCTCTTGTCGGGGTGTATGGAGTAACTTTTTCAATTTTGCTAAGTGCAGGTTTGATGTTTGGATTTAGCTCTATAGTAGAAGCTCCACAAATTTTACTTTTCGTAGCGCTGCCAATCGTTTGGCTTTCAATAGCACTAGTCGGTAGTCTAACAACTATTATTTATGGTTGGATTGCCAGAATTTATGACAAAGATTTTCTTTCAACTCAAACTGTTTATGGTGATGATTACGGGAAAGATATTGAAGAAATAGAAAAAAAACTACATCCAAAAGCTGAAGATGAGGCAGGTGCAGATTTTCTAAGACACAATTAGGATTCAGATAAGTTCTTTTGAAGCACATCTTGCATAACTCTCACAGGTGCTTTTTTACCAGTCCATAATTCAAACTGTTCACAAGCTTGGTAAAGCAGCATTCTTGCACCATTTATAATTTCAACCTTTGCATCTAAAGCCATCCACAACAAAGGTGTTATTAAGGGCTTATATACGATGTCCATAACCGCATCATAATTAGCCAAATGATCAGAGTCAACATAAGCCGCAATTGCAGTTCCTTGCCAATCTTCAGAGTCATCCAGCCAACAAGAAGTAGTATTGATTAAAATATCAGCAGCCTTCATATCTTCCAATTCAGCACTATGGATCTCAGTATTAAAAAGCTCAGCAAACTCTACAGCAATGGCATCAGACTTTTCCTTTGTCCTATTCTTAATCCAAACATGGGCTCCAGCATATAGGCAGCCATAGGCCACAGCACGCGCAGAACCTCCAGCCCCAAGGATTGTTACAGTTTTATCCTTTAAATCACCTACAGCCTCGATCAGAGCATTATTTGATCCAATCCAGTCAGTGTTAAAACCTGAAAGCACACCACTCTCATTCACAACCGTATTCACAGCTCCAATTTTTTGAGCCGCATCATCCACTCTATCTAAATATTTCATTACATTCTGCTTGTGGGGAAGTGAAACAGATAGTCCGCTTATCCCTTTTTCTTTAACGCTATGCATGAAATCTTCCAGCTCATCTGCTTTCCTTTCAAAAACGCCATATTGTGCATCAATCCCAAGTTCTCTAAACGCAGCATTATGTATCACTGGTGATAGTGAGTGTTTAACCGGATATGCTAGAATGCCATATTGTTTCATAATCTATTTTCCAAGTTTTTCAGCCATACCTTCTAATGCTCTAAATCCTTCTACTGGTACCATCCAAATAGTTGTATTTGACTGATCGGAAGAAAGATCATTGATAGACTGTAACGTTCTTAGATGTAAAGCACCTGGAGCTTCAGCTAAAGTATGAGCTGCTTTAGATAAGTTATCCGAAGCTATCACTTCACCTTCGGCTTTAATAATAACAGCTCTTTTTTCTCTTTCAGCTTCAGCTTCTTTCGCCATTGTACGTTTCAAATCTTGAGGAAGAACAACGTCTTTAAGCTCAACTGCTTCAACTTTTATTCCCCAAGGATCAGTCGCAGATTCAACATCAGATTGAATATTTTTAGCAATTTCTTCGCGTTTTTTCAAAAGAACATCAAGATTAACCTCACCAACCGCATTACGCATTGTTGTTTGAGCTAATTGGCTGATGGCATAATAAAAATTTTCAACCTCAAGAATCGCTTTTGAAGCGTCACTAACTTTATAATAAATTACAGCATTAATTCTAATAGAGATATTATCACTGGTAATAGTCTCTTGATCAGGCACATCAACTGCCTTCACACGAACATCAACTTTAACCATTTTTTGAACAATCGGAAGAACAATTCTCCATCCTGGTTGAACCAAGGATCCTGTATATCTACCTAAAGTAAATTTCACACCTCTTTCATATTGTTTTACCTCACGAATACTAGAAATAAGTACGACTACAAAACCTATAAAAAGATAAGTCATTAAAATATCCATTTTTTTAAAATTAAAATATAATCTAAAATAAATCCTATCAATTTCTACTCAAAAAGCTATCTATAACACTTGAGAAAAAGGCTAAAAAATGTTAATATATACAGATTAATTAACATTTTCACATGCTAAAAGCATATGCAGCAGCACCGAACACAGAACAAATTGCAGGCGAAACAGCAAATGAATTGGCAGGTTTAATTCAATTGGTAATAGCTAAAATACCCTTGTGGATAGCAGCTTTTATTGTAATGGCTTTGTCTGTTGTAGTAGCGAAAGTTATACGAGGTATAGTCGAAAACAAACTGGCTGATAAAATTGATGAAGATCATCAGGAAGTGCAGATTTTAGGTGGTCGTATTACTTATGTGGTATTCTTAACAATTGGTATTACTGTGGGGTTAAAGATTGCAGGAATAGACCTTACTTCTATTATCGCAGCTGTAGCTTTTGGTATTGGTTTTGCGCTCAAAGATATGATTATGAATTTCTTGGCCGGGATCATGATATTAGTTGGTCAGCAGTTTACAATTGGTGATTTTATTAATGTTGGAGGAACTATGGGGAAGGTGGAAGAGATACAATCAAGAGTTACTATTCTACAGGCAATTGACGGAACAAAGGTAATTGTGCCTAATGCGGATTTATTCAAGAAACAAGTTACGAGTTATACAAGTAATCCATTCAGAAGAATTGAGATTTTAGTAGGCGTAGATTATCGAAGTGATCTTGAGAATGTAATAAAAGTTGCTATGCATACTTTAAAGACAACTAAAGGGGTTTTGGTGGAGCCAAAGCCAGCAGTTTTAGTTGCTGAATTTGCTGATAGTTCTATAAATCTAAAAGTTAGAGCTTGGGTAGAATCAAGAGGGGCTTGGCTTAAGATTAAGAGTAATCTTGTGATTAATTTGAAAAAAGAATTTGATAAATATGGAATCACTATTCCATGGCCTATCAAAACTGTCGTTTATGACAAGGATCAAGATTACATTCAAAAAATGATTGAAGATGACAAGGAGGAGATGCAGGCACCGGTTCAGTTAGCAGCTGAGGCTGCTCTTGCATCAGGTCAATCTTCAATACCAGAACAACCTTTATCTCCATTGGGGGAACAACGTTAAATTGAAAAAGCCCCCGAACGAATCGGGGGCAAACAAATTCATTCTATCAGTAAAAGATTTTGTTTTTATTTTACAGAGAATTTTGGGAATTTGTTTTTATTTTCGGGAGACCAGGTCCTTATTTTACACAAGCCTTGCTTTGGACGGTATTTTGAGTCGCGCCAGCGACCATCTGTAAATGCATCTAACGTGATTCACAAGGAATCAGGGAAGTTGCCAGAACCCTCCGCAGAGGAGGTGCATAGGGCGGATCTAATGGTCAAGAAGATCCATCACAACGCCTGAGGAATAGCTACAAAACGAGCTTTATCTCTATTCCTCAGGGTACTTGTTTCAACTGCTAATTTTAAATGATCATATACCAGCGTCGACAATGGCATTATTACATTCGACGTTTTATCTAGGTTTCACAACACTATATCAATAGGAGAAAGAAAACGCAACTATTCCCCCTAGACACATTCTCCAGGTGTTATATAGTTCAATTAGGAAAATGAACTAGACTTTAGAAAATGAAGTGCTAAACTGGACTAAAATTCCAACTTACAATCCCTATGTCTGATTTATCAATTTTCGATGTAGCTGGGCCAATCATGGTAGGTCCATCAAGTTCTCATACTGCAGGTGCTTGTAAAATTGGACAATTTGCTAGAGCTTTGTTTCATCATACTCCTAGTAAAGTTGTATTTTATTTACATGGTTCTTTTGGTGAAGTTTATAAAGGTCATGCTACAGACAGGGCTTTGCTTGGAGGTGTAATGAAGTTTAGAACAAGCGATCCTCGTATTAAGGACAGTTTTGAAATTGCCAAGAAAAAAGGTATAAAATACGAATTCATACCTAAAGATTTAGGGCATAAATCTCATCCTAATACAGTTGAAATTGTACTTTCAAATAGAAGAACAAAGATGAGTGTAAGAGGGCGGTCCATAGGTGGAGGTATGATAGAAATTTGTAGAATTAATGATATTCAAGTTTTATTGAAAGGGAGTGCAGGTAAGAGATTATCACTTGTAGTTTGTCACGAACATGAGAAGAATATTATACCTGATGTTATAGCTAAACTTGAGGAGTTACAGGGAATGAAAGTAACCAAAGGTGTTCATACAAAGTTAAATGATACAACTATCACTGTACTTGGCTTGGAAGGGAGGAGAATTACACTACCGGAAGTTATTCAGTTGGAAAAAGATTGTCCAGAGGTTCATTTCATAAGGTCATTATCAAAGTTACAAAAACAATAATGGAATACGAATTCACAACTGCAGAAGACATCCTTAAGTTAACAAAAAAGCATAAAATATCAATTTCTGATGTTGCCAAAAGATTTGAGGCTGAAAATTCCGACAAATCAATACCTGCCATACGTAGTAAAATGAAAAGGACTAGAGATGTTATGTATGAGGCGGTCAAAAAAGGAGTGAAATCAAACAAAAAATCAGACATGGGTCTTACAGGAGGGGATGCACGCAAAATACACATGTCTCTAAAAAAACTTAGCACAATGATGTGTAACAAAGTCAGTATTCGCGCTATGGCTTATGCGCTAGCAGTTTCTGAACAAAATGCTGCTATGGGAAGAATAGTCGCATTTCCAACAGCAGGTGGGGCTGGGGTAATACCTGGAGTTTTATTTTCATGTGCTGAACACTTTAAAGCAGGTAAGCGTAGATTGTTGAGGGGTATGTTTACGGCTTCAGCTATAGGTAAAATCATTGCAGAAGGAGCAACTTTATCCGCAGCTAAAGGAGGTTGTCAGGCTGAAATTGGAGCAGCTGTTGCTATGGCTGCGGCCGGGCTTACAGAAATGCGTGGTGCTACACCTGAACAATGTTTTGATGCTGCCTCTATTGGTTTAAAAAGTTATCTTGGTTTAGTTTGTGATCCTTTAGGTGGTTTAGTGGAAGTTCCTTGTGCTAAACGTAATGCAATAGGTACTCAAGCCGCTATTGGAGCATCTGATATGGTTATGGCAGGTGTAAAAAGTTTTATTCCTTTTGACGAAGTGGTACAAGCTATGAATAATATAGCCAAACACATGTCACCAAAATTACGTGAAACTGCTTTAGGTGGCCTAGCAGTAACAAAAACCGGTAATGAAGTTAAAAAGAAGCTAGGAATGCATATAACCCCAATGGATTAATGTTCAAAATTGCAGTTATTGCCTCTACAAACGGAACTGACCTTCAAGCTATTATAGATGAGATAAAAGCTGGTAAAATGCCTGGTATAGAGCTAAGTAAAGTTATTTCCAATAAAAAATGCTATGCTCTTGAGCGTGCAAAAAATCAGGGTTATGAAACGAAATATATAGATCCAAAAGGAAAGTCACGGAAAGAGTTTGACATGGAAATGGCAGCGGAACTTGAAGGAGTGGATCTCATATGTCTTATAGGGTATATGCGGATTTTAACAGTGGACTTTGTTCGCAAATTTCCACGCAAAATCATTAATGTTCATCCGGCTCTTGTACCAAAATATTGTGGCAAAGGTTTTTTCGGTTCAAATGTCCATAAAGCTGTAGTGGACAATAAAGATACTGAAACTGGAATGACAATACATTATGTTGACGAAGGTGTAGACACGGGGGAAATTATAATTCAAAAAACTTGTGCCGTAACTTCAGAAGACACAGCAGATAGCCTTAAAAACAAGGTGCAGGCTTTAGAGAAAAAGTGGTATCCAGAAATAATAAGACGGATTAGCGGCTCCACTTCCAAAAATATTTAATAGCACTGGAAATATGTATCCAGAACACTTTTCGACGTACAAGAGTAAAAATTGATCCTCCACTTAATCTCTTGTGATTGTGAGTAACAGAAGTCTCAGGAAAATATACAACCTTGTGACCTTTTTTGCTTATCTCTCTGCACAAATCAAAATCCTCCATAAACAAGAAATAACGTTGATCAAAACCGGAAACTTCTTCATAAACTTTACGCGGAATTAGGAGGCAAGCTCCCACTAAAAGATCTACCTCTCGTATTTTTGTATGATCAAAATCTTCCATAGTGTATTTAGCTACTCGCTTTCGAAAAAACGGTAACTTTCTCAAGAATGTTCTTTTAATAACCAGATCAAAAAAACTCATTTTCCTTCTACAAGAATCTTGTACTTCTCCATCCGGGTAAATTAGCTTTGGTCCCAGTATTCCAACATCAGGGTGTTTGTCCATATAATCCACCATTTTCTGTATTGAATCCTCATTTACAAAAATATCCGGATTCAAAATCAATATATATTCACCTTTCGCTTGTTTAGCTCCAAGATTATTTCCACCTCCAAAACCTATGTTTTTAGGTGATACTATTAATTTAATTAATCCTTCTTTCTCAGCCTGTTTCAAATATCCTGTACTGATAGGGTCAGTAGAAGCATTATCGACTGCGATAAACTCATATTCGAAATCAAGCTTGCTACGTCGAAAAGCTTCAACACACATTTTTGGGAAATACTTACTATTGTAATTTAGCATTACTGCAGAAATTTTTATCATTTTTTAAATTTATTTTCAGAAATTTTTAAATCCAAACTAGCTTTAACAAAACTACCATCAGGAATATCATTAGGGATTACTATGCCAGCGCCAATAAAGGTGTTAGATCCGATTTTAACACCTGGCATAATACTTGTATTTACACCTACGCGCACTTTTTCTCCAATAATCGATCCTACCTTTTGCATTTTTGTATCTACTCCATCGACTTGTATGTTTCCATCATCCAATCTCAAATTTCCAGTAACAGAACCGGCACCAAAAGACACGTCATTACTGATGACAGAATCCCCAACATAATTCATATGAGTCCAAACTTTCTCACCCCAATAACTGCGTGCAACTTCAGTGCTAAAACCGACCATGCAGCCAGTACCTATATGCGATTCGCGTAACAAAGAGTTGTTCGCCACAATGGATTTAGCACCTATATACACAGGTCCATTGATCACAGCCCCATCAAAAATCTTTACTCCATCTTCAATAATTACGTCCCCTTTAATAACAGCCGTATCTGCAATTTCAACAGAATCTGCTATGCCTTTTTCTTCTAAACAAAACAAATATTTAAAAACTCTATGTACATGCCAAGGATATTTTATTGGCTGCCAAAAGCCATCGTAAGGCAGGGCTTTAATAGCAACACCATCATTTATCATGTTCAATATCGCAACTTCATATAAATCATCATTAGAACTTTCAGCTTCACTTAAGTAATTTATCAATTTAGAAATATCTTTATGTTTGTGTAATACAAGATTCACCATATCACTGGGTTCATTGCCTTCACCCGGTTTTTCTATGATATTTTGAATATATCCATCAGAATTAATTTCCAAATAACCACCTGGAAAGTATTCTTCAACTTTTTTTCCAATCATACAACTTTCATCACAGTTTTGAATCATCTTTAATGCGGTGTCTTCAACCACATCATTGCTTGAAAAAATCAAAACTGCACCTTTTAGTAAATCCTTTGCCGCAAGAACAGCACCTGCCATACCTAAATCAAGATTTTTTTGTTCACAAACCTCTACTTTCCCGGTTATCTTATCACCAATTTTCCTAATTTCTTCAAGATTTGTACAGCTACCAACTACAACGATATCTTTAAACCCATTTCGTGAAAGAAATTCCAGTTGATGTTGAATTAAAGGCTTTCCAAGGAAATTTAAAAAATTTTTATCACCAATGGGATGCATACGTTTGCTTCTGCCTGCTGCCAAAACCAACACTTTCATAATACATGTTTAAATACTGTACACACTCTATATGGAATAGATTCATTAATCAAAAGAATATGAGCTTTTAAATTCATGGCATAGTTGCTATAATTCGCTTTAGAATTAGATATCATCACTTTTATCTTATCTAAAGTGCACAGTTCGTTAATAGATATTTGAGTTGATAAATAGTTCTGAATTATTATCTGTCCAGAAAAATCATGGCTAAAAAATTATTTGTAGGAAATATTTCCTGGGGAACAACTGATGAAGATTTCAAAGCATTGTTTGAACAATACGGTGAAGTTGAAGATTCAGTAATTATCAAGGATAAATTTTCAGGAAGATCAAAAGGTTTCGGATTCGTTACCTTTACAAATGCTGAAGACGCTGATAAAGCAATCGAAGCTTTACACGACAAAGAAGTAGACGGACGTCCACTAGTTGTAAACGAAGCTAAACCAAAAGAAAACCGGTTCTAAGTTTCTTTAAAGATAAATAATAAAATGCAGAATGTGTGCAGTTCTGCATTTTTTTTATGGAACACTAAAAACTCTAAGTCAAAATTTCACTTAATTCACCTTCATTTTTTGCCATATCTATTTCCATAGCAATTCGTTCACCATAGCTAATTGCTTCACCATATAAGTAGCTAGTACAAGGTGTAAATCTGGTTCCTGGAGATCCTGGGATTCGCATACTTACATCAAAAACAACGAATTCCTCTCTACCATCAAAACTCGCCATAGCACCCTGCAAAGCAAAAGGCCCTATAATTCCCGGATCCACTTCTTTTTTCAAAGTTGTAACAAATTGTTCTCCAACAACAAAAGCTTTCTCTAAAATAGATTCCTTAGTTGTACAAGCAATATGCCCATTTTCTATCATAGAAGGCTTGTAGCCAGCATCAAGTAAAGCAGTTTGAGTCCTGGCATCTAAACGCAAGAATCCATCCAAACTTGTTTGTCTTCTGGTATCAGTTCCCATGATTTCCAATTCATCAGAAATAGGAGAATAAAAATAATTGAAATTAATTTGAGCTCCAATTACAAACTCCTCAATAACAGCATTAGCTAAATCATCAGCCACAATAGTTCCTTTCTCCAACATATCATCACTAGTCATCTTGTATCCTTCAAGATCAGTAGCTACAAAAAACGCTCTTTCATATCCTCTATTAGCCTCATTAACTTTTGTAATCAAAGGACCGCCACCTTCATCAAAATGTTTCGCTAAAACCTTGTCAGTTTCTTCTTTATTCATACCACTATCTCCAGAACGGACAATTTTAGGAATACGAATACCTGCTTTTTCCAAAAGTACATACTGATTATTTGGATGATCTCTTTCTTCCAATTTAACCAATTCTCTACTACCAAAAATAGGTACATTAAAATCATTTTCAATTTTCTCAAAATCACAATAAACCCAAAAATATCTATTATGAATAAAAATCGTATTCATATCACGTAATTTCTTTTGAACCTCTGGTTTAACAATATCAGCAAATTTATCTACCATAATTACTTCATCTATGCATCCACGACCATCTTCACGAGATTTATAGTACTTAGAATAAGTCAAATCACGTCCTTTTTGACAAACAGCAACAGTATTAAAACCAAGCTGTTTCGCCCCACTACAAACATCTAAAGCGCTATGACCACCAAGCACGCCTATGGTTAGATTATCTAAATCGTACCCTTCTAGAACTTTTGAGATATTAAGCATAATTTATTTAAGAAAATAGAAAAGTAAGTATGTAAAACAAGAACAATCCCGCTATTGCGAACAGAAAAAATTTCAAATTATTAGAAACGCCAAGGAACTTTTTCAAAAACACATCATATCCAAAACCAAGATATTTGCTCTTAAATTTTTCTTTCATGTCTCTCAGCATATCTATACAAGAACTGTCTTCGAGATTCAAAGGAAGATAAATTGCCTTCACCTTGTCTGATGGACCTGAACTCTGAGCTATTATCACAAAAGTTGTTTTTGTGCTTCCTTCCATATTATTAATAAATTCCGCTGGATCCATATTTTTATTCAAATATTTATCCGGATTAGAATCCTTTTGCATCATCCTGTAATTGGAATACATATTTGCAGCATTTTGATTAGCAGTTAGTATACCAACTCCAAAACCGGTGATATGGCTTGCTGGAATAGTTTTAGTTATATTCCCCATAGTATAAATTAAGCTATCACTAGATACCTTAACATTGATATTTGTTGCTCCTATTTTGTAATTGTGTTCTGACATATTAGCCTAATATTTTATTAATTTGATTATTTGCTATCCCCATCTTGATATCCCTAGCAATTCTGCGTCCAGTACTCATTGGTTCATTATATCTCAACCAAGTATATGGAGAACCGTGTGTGTATGGATTAGTACCAGCAACAATTCTGGCAGAAATTTCAAAAACATAATAATTCAACTCAGGATCAATAATCCCTTCAAGACAAAATGGCCCAAATAAGCCACTTTCGCCAACTCCTCCAAGTTTTTTTGAAGATTCCACAACTCTTTCTCCCATCTCAAAAATCTCAGGTAACAATGATTCACGTAAAACAATAGGTACATTCCCAGTAATTGTATAAGTGGTATCTATTCCTACCACAACTTGATCTTTGGCAGCTACTCGGCCAATAGAATCAGCATTTGATTCATATCTTTTATCAAATCCCATTACCTCCAACTCACCAGTTACTCGACTTTGGAAATAGTGAGTATAAACAGGTACACCTACTATATACTCCTGAATAACATAATCTTCATGTCCTTCTTTACCTTCATACTTTTTGTATCTTTCATAAAATTCTTCAGGTGTATTAGCGATAAAATATCCTTTTCCACCATGTGCACCATGAAATTTAATAATTACAGCCCTGTCTATATCTTCAGGTCTATCAAAAATAGCAGGTAATTTAATTTTCGCATCTAGTAGCCACTCACGCTCTTTGCTTCTGTCTGACTCCCATTCTAAAATCCCTTTAGTTCCATAATGCATAGCTTTGATATCACGCACTTTGTCATGGCCAAGATAAGCCACAAACGAACCATGAGGAATCACAATCGCATTTTGCTCAATTAATTGTTGTTCAATTTTAAAATAATCTTTAAAATCATCAACTTCTATAATTTGATCAGCCACACCATAACTTTCATAAGGCCTTGTTTTTCCCTTTTTGCAAATACAAATAGTCTCAAACCCCTCATCTTTAGCACCCTTGAGGATTTGCAAAGCCGTATGACTTCCCAAAGTTGCTATTTTATAATCACTTTGTTTCACCATTTTGTGAAGTTAGTATTTTCAAAAAATGTACACAATAATGACGAATTTGTCTACATGAAATTAAAAGCTAAAGACACTAGTCCAAGCAAAATCAAGTATAGGGCAAAAATTCTTAGACTATGTTTTTTAAGAAATTTCATCAAAAAATGTACACTTAAAAGCCCAAAAATAAAGGAACTGATGAAACCACAAACAAGAGGCAGGATTTCCATGTGTAATCCTCCATTTTCAGGGATTTTTAAAGCGGTTAAAAGCCCAGCGCCAGCAATGGCAGGTATTCCTAAAAGAAAGGAAAAACGTGCTGCATCCACCCTGTTAATTCCTTGAAAAAGTCCAGCAACTATTGTGCTTCCTGAACGTGAAATACCTGGGATCAAAGCCATAGCTTGAGCGCAACCAATAAACAGAGATTTCCACAATGTTATTTCAGAAATTTTCTCTTTATCATGTTTCCATTCACCTATGAAAAATAGTAGACCTATCACCATCATCCAAATTGCCACAGCATTTACATTTCTAAAAGCTCCATCAATAATATCTTCTAGAGTAAAACCAACTATCACCGCAGGAATAGTACCTATGAGTATAAAAGCTATTAGTTTGACGTAGGGATCTTTCCATTTACCTGTTAAAAATTTCCCAAGAGACTGGATCATCATCCAAATATCACTTCTAAAATATATCAAAATAGCCAGCAAGCTTCCCATATGCACCACAACATCAAAAACTTTCAAAGCTTCCACATTCATACCAAGCAATTCTTCACCCAAAACAAGATGTCCACTGGAAGAAATAGGTAGAAACTCAGTAATTCCCTGTAAAATCCCTAAAATAATCGCATTCAATAAAGTCATGACATAAATATATCATTAATTGGATTTTATATAGATGCTTTTTTTAACA